>JAGLKS010000076.1 GCA_023140905.1 Alphaproteobacteria bacterium
GTGACAGCAACAGCAACGGAACTTTCAAATGGTGATACGGCTTCTGTTTCAGATACAATCTCGGTTTATGTTGATGCGGTAGCCGACATGCCAAATCTTGCAACACAAAATGCAAATGGCGAAGAAGGTACAGCGATTGATTTGGATATTACAACATCTGTTAATGATACAGACGGTTCTGAAGTTATCGAATTTGTAAAAATTTCGAATTTACCAACGGGCGCCACACTTTCAGCAGGAACAGAAAACAGTGGTGTTTGGACTGTTGCTACAGCAGATCTTGCAACTTTGCAAATTAATATTCTTGATGGGACAACAGGGACATTCACACTGAATGTTGAATCTGTTGCTTATGAGCAAAATACAAGCGGTTCTGAAACTGATCTGACGGATAATCGCGCAAGTGCTTATGACACAATTATGCTGACGGTTACAGAAGATGATGTTCCAGAGATCAAAGATGACACAGTCAAGATTGATGAATCGGATTTAGCACCAACGGCTTATGTGTCGGATGTGCTAACAGTAGGTTTTGGCAATGACACTCCGGGCGATGTAAGCGGTAATGGCAGTTATGATATTGGTTCTTCTCTGACATCTGAAGGCCGGGTTGTTATAGTGACTTATAATGGTACAACTGACACATACACAGGTGTTGCTGGAACAGAGATAATTTTCACATTGGTTATCAATAGCAATGGTAGCTATACTTTTACGCTATCAGGCACGCTGGATCATCCAGATACGACAAATCCGAATGACTATTTAACTTTGGACTTTGGTGTGACAGCGACAGATAGCGAAGGTGACACAGAAGATGCCGAGATTCATGTCAAAGTCTATGATGACGGTCCGGTAGCTGCCGATGACTTTGGTAACTTTAATGCCTCTATGGGCAGTTATGTCGGCAATGCCCTTAATAATGATACACTTTCAGAAGACGATGATAATAGTGTGACACTTATCAGTTACGGCTCAAATAGTGCTGCGGTTCCTGATAATGGATCATCTGTTAGAATGGATGGTACGCATGGTTATTTGATGATTAATGAAGATGGCGATTATACCTATACATTATATAGTGCAGCAACAGGTTCCGCCGGTGTAACAACATCAAGTTTGTCCCCGGTTGCATCTGATGTTGCCGGTATTCAGTCTTCTATTACAAAAGACGGTATCACTGTGGCAGTCGCTAATAGCGGTAATTATGATATCAGTTGGGTTGATACATCTGATGGAAGCGGCCTTGGTATCGATAATTTGAATACAAACGACAGCAAAAAAGTATGGCCTATTGGTGAGGCTTTCGACATTTCATTTGCGCAAGAAGCTGATACGGTTACGATTACGATTGGTGAGCTAGGCTCTAACAATGATAGCGGTAATTATGGCGCAGAATGTATAATTGCATTTGCAGATAGTTCAACACAATCAATTGAAGTTCAGTTTGTTGCTAGTGAAATCAATAATGGTTACTTCACATTTACCTTAGATTCAGATGATTATGGTAGCTCGGATATTACAAGCGTTGAGCTTTACTCAAGTCATTCCGGTCAATATTGTGGCGCTTCATTTTTACTTAGCGATGTTGAAGCAACACACGAAATAGTACCAACAGTTGATGAGTTTACTTATACTCTGACAGATGGTGATGGTGACACAGATACAGCTATTATTACGTTTGAAGCTGAGCCACCAAATGCAGATTTGATCGTTGGTCAGAATGTTGATGATGACCAATATTCAATAACATCTCACCTTGTTAATGGGAATCACGGTGTTATTGATGGTGGTGATGGTACTGACATATTGATTGGTGATGCCGGAGGCTCTACCGAAACACCGCAAACACAGGATTATAACTTTGTGTTTATCCTCGACTTTTCAGGTTCAATGGGAAGTAAAAATGATGCCAATTCCAGGATTTCTTTGTTGAAAGAGGCTGTAAATAATCTGGTTACAGATATGAGTGCATATCAAGATGGTGAAATTGTTATTCGCATCGTTCCTTTTGAATCGAGCACAGGCCCGGAGGCAACATTCACAATTACAGATGCAGGAGTTCTGGCACAGTTTGAAGCTTATCTGGATGCGCTATCAACCGGCGGATATACGAACTATGAAGATCCTTTGCAAGACGCTATTGCATGGTTGGACACGAGTTCTGAAGTTTTGGGCGGCAATGCGATTACAACGACTTACTTTGTTTCTGATGGCGAGCCTAACAAATATATCGATGATAGTGGTAATATAATATACAGCTATGCGTCTACTGCAATGAACGAAATTCTGGGTATTAGCGATGCTACTAACGAAGTGGCTTCTCTTCAAACGCTTAGCGATGATGTGATCGCGGTTGGTATTAATGCCTCATCTTCAATGATGGATAATCTTGATAAGATTGACTCAGATGGGGTTGCTACCAATATAGATGATCCTAGCGATTTGAGCTATGTATTTGCATCTACTAACCCAATTGACACGCTTAATGGTGCCGGTGATGATGTAATACAGGGTGGTGATGGTGACGATCTGATTTTTGGCGATGTCCTTTATACAGATGCTTTGGCTAATGCACATGGTTTGAGCACAAATGATGGTGTTGGTTGGGAAGTTTTCGAACGCCTTGAAAATGGTGAAAGCACAGTTAATTCCGGTTGGTCACGCGAAGATACGATTGATTATATTTATGCACATAGTGAAGAATTGGCACAGGAATCTACGGGTTCTCAAGGAGATGGCCGCGTAGGCGGTGACGATCATCTTTATGGCGGTGCCGGTGATGATACAGTTTTTGGTCAAGAAGGCGATGATATTATCGTTGGCGGTGAAGGTGAAGACATGCTTTACGGTGGAACCGGCGCGGATGCATTCGTATTTGAAAGCACAAATGATGGCATAGATACTGTTAAAGATTTTGATGTAAGCGAAGGTGATACAATTAATCTGTCTTCTGTCCTTTCGACTTATGATCCGGTTAACGATCTTATCACTGATTTTGTGATGTCAACGGAAAGCAATGGCGATACACATATTTATGTAGATACGACAGGCAGTCACGATATGTCTGCCGCTGTTCAAATCGCTATGCTTGAAAATGTGACAGGATTAGATTTAACACAAGCTGTAAGTACTGACGTGATTGTTTAATCGTGCCAGTATAGATTTATGATGTAAATTATATAAAAGAGTTAAAATTTTAGGAGATTAAATAGACATAATATTGTGGTATTCAAGAGCGTGTTATTAATATATGAATATAAAAACGCGCAATAAAGTCTTGATTTACTGAGCAAAGACAGGCATAAACTAATAAGTGTAATGCAAGGTCTAATACCATAATATAGTTTTGCGCTTGATAATATGTTTGATGGTTTTAATGTATTTTCAAATATAGTTTCAGGCATAAATAGGGTTTTTTGAGTAACTTAATGAGGTGACTAGAGTGATTTTGAGTAAAAAGATGCGTATGTTGTGCCTTTCCACAACAGTATCAGGACTTTTGATTTTTGGAGCGGGAGCAGTCTATGCCCAGGATCAAGAGCATAAAATTGACACATTGCGCGAGGCAATTTCTGTTGGGGTTTCAACAAACCCTGAATATGGCATGGTTGCGGCAAGTCGTCGGGCAACAGATGAAGAGCTTAATCAAGGAAAAGCTCTTTTCCTTCCTTCCATCGATTTATCCGGTGATGTCGGTTATGAGTATAGCGATGACCCTTCGACGCGTGTAAGAATCGGTGATGGCGACGAAGAATTTTTGCGTAGACAGATCGGTGTTACACTGACCCAAATGCTATTTGATGGTTTTGACGCACATTATGAAGTGCAACGTCAGAAAGCGCGGGTCGTTTCTTCTGCAAAACGTGTACGCGAAACATCCGAACTTGTAGCCCTTTCTATTGTTGAATCCTATCTTGAAGTTATGCGCCGTCGTCAGTTATTGATGATTTCTCGTGGAAATATTGCTGAGCATGTTAAAATTCTGGAACAAATCAAAGATAGTATTGAAGCTGGACGCTCTACTAAAGCTGATGGTGAACAAGCAAAAGCACGTTTGGCATCTGCACGGGCAACAGAAGCAAGCGCTCTTGAAGCTCTACGCTCTGCTGAAGCTGATTATCGTGAAGTTGTTGGTGATACTGCCGGTGAGCTGAAATTGCCGATTGTTCCTTATGAGGTTTTAGAAGAAGATGTTGACCAGCAAGCGAAAGTGACTTTGGCAAAAAGCCCGACTTTGGATATATATGAAGCGGATATCAAAGTAGCATATGCTGAGGCTGAACAAACAAAATCAACACAATATCCACAGTTTGATCTTCAATTTAATGCCCGCACAGGCGAAGATCTGGGTGGTACAGAAGGTGAAGATACAAGCGCTTCTGCATTGGTTGTTTTAAACTGGAACCTGTATCGCGGCGGTGCTGATCTGGCACGCGCCCGTGAATTTGTTCACCGTCATCAACAAGCAAAAGAAGAACGCACAGAAGCAGAGCGTAGCATTGAAAAAGATGTTCGTCGTACTTGGGCAAGCATGGTAGCTGCTGGTCAACGTGCTGCGGAATATGCATCTCAATCTGCTGCTAACACAGAAGTTGTGAAAGCTTATCAAGATCAGTTCAATATTGATCGCCGTACATTGCTTGATGTTCTTGATTCACAAAATGAGTTGTTTGTGTCACGAAGCAATACGGTTAATTCTGAATTTCTGGAAATGTTGGCAGTATATCGTTTAGTTGCTCTGAAAGGGAGCTTGCTTCCTTCCCTTGGTGTAGAGTATCCTCGTGAGAGTGTTATAGCTTCTGGTGCTGAATGGTCTTACGAAGAGCAGCAAAAGGCCCGGTAGTTTAAGCTGTATTTAATCTCTCTAGAAACCTTTATACAACAGGTTTGGATCAGGTGAGCGACAAAGACAAAGAAACTTCTGGTAAGGCTGTTAAGTCGGCGGTATCTAAAGAAAATAAAGGTAAGCAAAAAAGCCCTTCTAAAAATCAGGAGGGCCTTTCTGCTGATTCGGGAAAGGATCAAAAGCGAAAAAAGGCACGAAAACGTGTGGAAGCTAAGGATATAAGTATAGAGACACAAGTAGGGTCGGGGAAAACGCATTCTGAAAGTGAGGCATCAGAGGATGTTAGAAGAAGGCAGACTTCTTATGACACACATTCTGGTCAGCAATCTAAACAACAGCAGAAATCTTCGGATAATTGGGCATTGCAAGCAGACAGGATGGCTGTAAAACTACCTTTGGTGGAATGTTTGCGTTTGATGGCAGGGCATTATGGTCGCCGGACCAGTGCAGGATCTTTGACCGCCGGATTGCCAATTTCAAAAATGGGAATAACGCCAGCTTTATTTATTAGAGCTGCTGAACGTGCGGATATGCAAGCAATCTTGGTTGAACGGTCATTAGCTGCGCTGGCTATTGCCCCGAATTTACCATGTATTTTGTCTTTGGAAGAAGGACAGGCTTGTATTTTGTGGTCTGTTAAAGGCGATTTATCTGATTTACAGGAAAAGGTTGATGCAGATAATGAGGATGTCTCGGATGCACAGCATTTGAGCTTTGTTGTGCAATTTCCAGAAACAGCCGATGAAAAGCGGGAAATGTCTCTTGATGAATTAAGCAAGCTTTACACGGGATATGCTTTCTTTTTGCGTCCTGTTGCGCGCAGTGATGAACGTGCCGGTCCTGCTGAAATTGATTCTGGACGAGATTGGTTCTGGTCAACATTCTGGAAGAACAGAACGATTTATAGTGAGGTGGCTATTGCCGCTTTCATGATTAATGTGTTCGGGTTGACTAGCTCTATCTTTATCATGACTGTTTATGATCGCGTTATCCCCAATGCTGCGTTTGAGACGCTTTATGCGTTAACGTTTGGTGTTGCAATTGTCTATATCTTTGATTTTATTTTGCGTAATTTGCGCGCACATTTCCTTGATCATGCCGGGCGGCGGGCCGATGTAAAAATATCAGCTATGTTATTTGAGCAAATTATGGGTATGACGATGGCTTCGCGCCCGCAAAGTGCAGGGATTCTTGCAAGTAATATGAAAGAATTTGAAACGCTGCGCGATTTCTTTACTTCTGCATCATTGGCAGTATTGATTGATTTGCCTTTTGTGCTGGTGTTTATCGGTGTGATGGCGATTATTGGCGGCCCTGTGGCTTTTGTGCCGCTGGCAGCTATTCCTTTAGTTATTGGCATGGGGTTTTATCTGCAAAAACCCCTAAGAAAAGTGATACAGCAATCATTACATGAAAGCGCGTTAAAGAATGCTTTGCTTTTTGAGACGATTATCGGGTTGGAAACAATTAAAGTGCACGCCTCGGAGGGAAATACACAACGCCGTTGGGAAGAGTTGACAGAGAAGTCCTCGCGCACATCTGTGAGGTCGCGCCAGTTATCGGCTTTTGCTCAGAACTGGGCGGTATTTATTCAACAGATTGTTAGTGTTGGTATTGTTTTTGTCGGTGTGTTTATGATTGCCGATGGTGTTATTACTCAAGGTGCGTTAGTGGCTTGTGTTTTATTATCTGGCCGTACAATGGGGCCATTAGCACAAATTTCCGGTCTAATGACGCGCCTTAATCAATCTCGTGAGGCACTTGTGCAGCTTGACGATCTCATGAAAAAACCGGTTGAGCGGCCAACGGGCAAGCATTTTGTGCCTATGCCGCATGTTAATGGGCGTGTTGAGTTTCGCGATGTTGTTTTTTCCTATCCTGAGCAGGAGACACCCTCACTCAAAGAAGTTAGTTTCTTGATTAATCCGGGAGAGCGTGTAGGCATTATCGGTGCTGTGGGGTCAGGGAAAACAACAATAGAGCGTTTATTGCTTAATTTATACGAGCCGACATCAGGCTCTGTGCAGATTGATGGTACAGATGTGCGCCAGATTGATCCGGGTGATTTGCGCCGGAATATCGGTGTAGTTCAACAAAGCCCGCAGCTTTTTTATGGCTCTGTGCGTGAAAACATTACAATGGGGCATGAAATGGCGCCGGATCGTACTGTGCTTAAGGCTGCGGAATTATCCGGTGTAATGGAATTTTTGCGTGAATCTTCAGCAGGTCTGGATACGCAGGTTGGTGAACGTGGTGAAGCTCTTTCCGGTGGACAACGTCAAACCGTAGCGATTGCACGAGCCTTGCTTTATGATCCGCCAATTATGGTGTTTGACGAACCGACAGCCTCTATAGATCCAGCCTCAGAATTACGCTTGCGTCGGCGTTTGGATAGTTTGTGCAGTAACAAGACGGTCATTCTTATTACGCATAAAGGCACTATGTTGGAGTTGGTTGATAAATTGATATTACTCGATCGTGGACAAATTGTTGCTTATGGTCCGAAAGAGGAGGTTATTCGCAAGCTTCAAGCGCGTGAGTATAAAACTTCTAATGCGGGGAAAACTAATGCCTGATGATGTAACAGAACAAAAAAAGGCGCACGGTGCTCCTATTGATGCGGAGATCGTGAAGGAAACCCGCAATAAGATACAGGAAGGTCAAGAGGAAAAACGTTCCCGCATGGGGATGTTTAAAGCGCATGCTGTTCGGTTTTTTGATGCAGACGATCAGATTCCCTTATCAAAGCATTTTTTGATGGCTTCGATCACTATATTTTTTGTGCTGTTTATTATGTGGGCTAATTTAGCGTCTTTGGATGAAGTAACGCGCGGTTTGGGTAAGATTATACCGTCTAGTGAAGTGCAGGCATTGCAAAGCCTTGACCCCGGAATTGTTGATGAATTTCTTGTCAAGGAAGGGGATTTTGTTGAAAAGGATCAAGTCTTGATGCGTTTGCGCGATATTGAAGCTGCTTCGGATTTAGGTGCAAATCGTGCCCGTTATTTGGGGTTGCTTGCTGCAATTTCCCGACTGCAAGCTGAAGCTGAAGGACGTGAGAATGTAGCTTTTCCAGATGAGGTTCAAACTGATGCTCCCGATAGTGTGAAGGAAGAGCTTAACGCTTTTCGGGCTAATATGCTGCAATTGGAAGGACAAAAGAATGTTCTAAAGAAACAGCTGAAACAACGAGAACAGGAGCTTGATGAGCTTAATTCACGTATTGGTGACTTGAAGGGTATTATTCATTTGCAACGTAAAGAAATGGAAATGATTAAGCCGTTAGTGGAGAGAGGCTCTGCACCAAAGTTAGAATTGTTGCAGCTGGAACGCGGTATAAAAGAACGTGTGTCTGAACTAAATGGCTTTAAAGCAAGTTTGCCGCGTATGCAAACTGCGATTGATGAAGCAGAAGCCCGGCTTGAAGAAGTGCAGCAAGGAGTTCGCGCTGAAGCACAAGAAATTCTTGCAGAAAGATCAATGCAGCTTAATGAAATTCGTGAACGCTTAAGCGGTTTGCGCGAGCGTAAAGGGCGTAAAGAAATTAAATCTCCGGTCTCTGGAACAATTCAGGAGCTTACAGTAAACACAATTGGCGGGGTTGTACGCGCTGGGGAAGACATTATCAAGATTGTGCCAAGAGACGATCAGCTTATTGTGGAAGCACGTATTAAACCGTCTGATCGGGCTTTTATCTATCCGGGACAGCAAGCGGTTATTAAGCTTACAGCTTATGATTTTTCTATTTATGGCAGTCTTAAAGGTGAATTATTGGACATTAGTGCTGATACATTTGAAGATGAAAACGGCAACCCTTTTTACCGCGTGCGTCTTCGTACCTATGAAACTGAGTTGAAACGTAAAAACGAGGTTCTGCCAATTATTCCGGGTATGATCGCCAGTGTTGATATATTAACAGGCAAGAAAACTGTAATGCAGTATTTGCTTAAGCCTTTTGTTAAGACTCTCGATAATGCAATGAATGAACGTTAAGGCTATAAAGATACTTGCAAAGAATTGGGCAAAAGGCTTTAACTGAAAGACATAATGTGAATTTATTTTAAATTTTAACCTTAGGAGATATTAAGACGATGTCTAATAATAATGTAACCGTGACGATGCCTGATAAATCAACCCGTTCATACGCGGTCGGCACGACGGGAACGGGCA
>JAGLKS010000077.1 GCA_023140905.1 Alphaproteobacteria bacterium
GTCTTACCATGGTCAACATGACCAATTGTTCCAATGTTACAATGCGGCTTATTCCGCTCAAATTTCTCTTTAGACATAATTTTCGTCCTTTCCTTTTAAATCTACTTCACGCTTTATTTATTCTTTAAAATTAAGCGCCCAATTTTTCTTTTACTTCCTGAGCAATTTGCGCAGGAACCTGTTCATAATGATCGAACTGCATCGAATAGTTCGCACGACCTTGTGACATAGAGCGCAATGTATTGATGTAACCAAACATATTAGCCAACGGCACCATAGCAGTAATCACTTTAGCATTTCCACGATCTTCCATCGCGTTAACCTGACCACGGCGTGAGTTTAGATCACCAATGATATCACCCATATATTCTTCAGGAGTAATCACTTCGACTTTCATCATAGGCTCAAGCAATTTAGAACCTGCTTTAGCCATACCTTCTTTGAAGGCTGCTTTAGCGGCAATTTCAAAAGCCATCACACTAGAGTCAACATCGTGATATGCACCATCAGTCAAGGTCACTTTAAAATCGAGCACAGGAAAACCGGCAATAATCCCCGTCTCCTTAGACATTTCAAGACCTTTTTTAACACCCGGAATGTATTCCTTAGGAATGTTACCACCGACAACTGTGTCTGTAAATTCAAAGCCTGAACCCGGCTCAGCTGGCTCAAATATAAGTTCTATTTTCGCGAACTGACCTGAACCACCTGTTTGCTTTTTATGAGTATAGGTAATTTCAGCTTTCTTCGTAATCGTCTCACGGTAAGCAACCTGAGGAGCACCAATATTCGCTTCCACTTTAAATTCGCGTTTCATGCGATCAACAAGAATATCGAGATGAAGCTCTCCCATACCTTTCATGATTGTTTGACCGGATTCATGGTCAACAGACACTTGGAAAGATGGATCCTCAGCTGCCAAACGTTGCAGAGCTGTAGACATTTTTTCCTGATCAGCTTTTGTTTTTGGCTCAATAGCAATCTCAATCACAGGATCAGGAAATTCCATGCGCTCAAGCACAACAGGCTTTTGTATATCACAAAGAGTATCACCCGTTGTTGTGTCTTTCATACCAACGAACGCTACGATATCACCTGCGTTTGCTTCAGCCAGTTCCTCACGATTATTTGAGTGCATCAAAAGCATACGTCCAACACGTTCGCGTTTGTCTTTTACAGAATTTTTAACATAAGAACCTGACATCACCGTACCGGAATAGATACGCGCAAATGTCAAAGATCCAACAAACGGGTCATTCATAACTTTGAAAGCCAAAGCAGAGAACGGAACATCGTCTTGAGGCTCACGGCTATCTTCTTCTTCAGAGTCAACTTTGTGGCCTTTAACTGCACCAATATCCAAAGGAGACGGTAAAAAATCAACCACAGCATCCAGCATCGGCTGAACACCTTTATTTTTGAAAGCCGATCCACACATAACAGGAACGAAAGCCCCTGCAATTGTTCCCTTACGGATACAAGCCTTAAGCGTTTTCTCATCAGGCTCCGTGCCATCAAGATATGCTTCCATAGCCGCATCATCATACTCAACCACCAACTCAATCAATTTTTCACGATATTCAGCAGCTTTATCAGCCAAATCATCTGGAATTTCTTCTTCGCTAAATGACGCACCTAAAGCTTCACCATCCCAGATAATTGCCTTCATCTTAACAAGATCAATATCTCCAGAAAACTGATCTTCTGCACCGATTGGAAGCTGAATAACACAAGGAACCGCGCCAAGACGTTTAACAATCATATCAACAGTATTATAGAAGTCTGCGCCTATCTTATCCATTTTGTTTACAAAACACATACGGGGCACATGATATTTATCAGCCTGGCGCCATACAGTTTCAGTTTGTGGCTCAACGCCCGCATTAGCATCAAATACAGCAATCGCACCATCAAGCACACGAAGTGAACGCTCAACTTCAATTGTAAAGTCAACGTGACCTGGAGTATCGATAATATTTAAACGAAAACGTTGACCATCAAACTGACCATTTTTAGTAGCATTCCAATATGTTGTTGTCGCAGCAGAGGTAATTGTAATACCGCGCTCTTGCTCTTGCTCCATCCA
>JAGLKS010000078.1 GCA_023140905.1 Alphaproteobacteria bacterium
GCATCAATATGCGCCATAATCCCAAAATTACGATAATTCTCAATAGCGTGTTCGCGTGCCATGTTCCGTTTTCCTTACTACCAGCGATAATGTGCAAATGCTTTGTTAGCTTCAGCCATTTTGTGAGTGTCATCACGTTTTTTCACAGCCGAGCCACGATCATTAGCCGCATCATAAAGTTCAGCAGCAAGACGATCTGTCATTGTGTTTTCACCACGTTTACGCGCAGCATCAATAAGCCAGCGCATAGACAAAGCAATTGCGCGGTCATTACGAACCTCAACGGGAACCTGATATGTCGCACCACCAACACGGCGGGAACGAACTTCAAGACGTGGCTTAACTTTTTTAAGCGCCATATGAAACAAGCTTAACCCAACACCTTTAAATGTGCCAACATCACCATCTGAAGAACCATCTTCATCATCATCTTTGTTCTCATTGACAAGTTTCTTAGCGTCCAGAATATCAATAGCACCATAAACGATACCTTCAGCTGTCGATTTTTTACCACCGAGCATGACATTGTTAATGAACTTGGACAAAATCAGATCCGCAAATTTTGGATCTGGAAGAATTACGCGCTTATCAGCTCTACGACGTCTTGACATATTTTCATCAGCCTCTCTTTATCTTCCTATTTAGGACGTTTCGCGCCATAGCGTGAACGTGATTGTTTACGGTCTTTCACACCTTGAGTATCCAGCGTGCCACGGATAACAGTGTAACGAACACCGGGCAAATCTTTTACCCGACCGCCGCGCACCAATACAACAGAGTGCTCTTGAAGGTTATGCCCTTCACCGGGGATATAACAGATAACCTCATGACCTGTAGTCAAGCGCACTTTGGCAACTTTACGCAAAGCAGAGTTTGGCTTCTTTGGCGTTGTTGTATACACACGCGTACACACACCACGACGCTGAGGATTACTCTCCAACGCTCTGTTTTTCTTTGCTTTCACGACCCTTTTACGGGGACTGCGTATCAATTGTTGAATGGTTGGCATAATCTAACCTTCTTAAATTCAAATCTCGTTTTCAATGGATGGGAGGCATTTAGCGCGGATTTACTTACTTTGTCAAACACAAACGTGTCTGAAACAAGCAGAAATTTCCGCAGAGCATCCAATAAGTTTCGTACCACGCTACATAAATTAAGAGGTCAAAACGAAACCTTTACATCCGGATGTTGCACGCCCTTACTTGTACATATACTCATATATGTTCGTGTTCATGGCGCCCATCACAGTGGCGCGAAATATAGGGCAAAGAATACCTTACGTCAAGAAAAGTTTTAAGAAATTCTTAATAATGTAAAAAATGCTCTCTATCTTATAGAAAAAGCAAAAAAAAGCCCGGCTTACGAGCCAGACTTTTAATAATTATCTATATGTTTTTTCTTTATGTTTAGGCACTTGCAACGTCTTTATTTTCACCTTCTGAACCTGCATTCTCCCCTTCAGGAAGAGCTACCATTTCATCAGCAGCAGACTCAACAACATCATTATCCTGCTCTGCCATATTTGCGATAGCAACCTCATCACGATCTGATGCTATGCGTTTAATACCGTTAACATAAGCACCTGTACCAGCCGGAATCAAGCGGCCAACAATAACATTTTCTTTAAGGCCAAAGAGCTTGTCAACTTTACCGTTAACAGCAGCATCGGTAAGAACACGTGTTGTCTCCTGAAAAGATGCTGCCGAGATAAAGGAACGTGTTTGCAAGGACGCTTTTGTAATACCTTGCAGAACAGGTTTTCCTTCAGGAGGACGTTTGCCATCTTCAATATATTTTTGACAGCTTTCCGCAAATTCCTGACGATCAATATTTTCACCAACAAGAAATGTTGAATCGCCAACTCCGGTAATTTCAACTTTTTGCATCATCTGGCGCACAATCACTTCGATATGTTTATCGTTGATCTTCACACCTTGAAGACGGTAAACTTCTTGCACCTCGTTGGTCAAGTATTTAGCCAAAGCTTCCACACCCATCACATTCAAGATATCATGAGGAACAAGAGCACCATCAAGAAGCGGATCTCCTTTACGAACGAAATCTCCTTCGTGCACAGCTAAATGGCGACCTTTAGGAATAAGATATTCCGATGTCTCTTCATCAGCGTCTGATGGACGTACAATGATACGGCGTTTGGATTTGTAATCTTTACCAAATTCCACATAACCATCTATCTCGGAAATCACAGCAAAGTCTTTTGGCATACGAGCTTCAAATAGTTCGGCCACACGTGGAAGACCACCGGTAATATCGCGTGTTTTGGATGTCTCACGAGGAATACGCGCAATAATATCACCAGCTTTAACTTCCTGTCCGTCTTCAACAGACAAAACAGAATCAACAGACATCTGATAGCTCACTGGCTTTCCATTGGGCAGATCAATAGCATTACCTTTTGTATCAAACATAGCTATACGTGGTTTCAGGTCACTACCTTTAGGCTGACTTCTCCAGTCAATCACCTTCTTGGAAGAAATTCCCGTTGCTTCATCAACATCATCGGTAATAGAAACGCCTTCAACAAGATCAAAGTAATGAGCTATACCATCTTTTTCGGTAATCACCGGCAAAGTATATGGGTCCCACTCGGCCATTTTATCACCGGCCTTGACTTTACCGCCGTCTTTAACCAGCAAACGTGCTCCATATGGAATACGGTGCGTTGCTTTCTCGTTGCCTTTCTTATCAAGAAGGACGATCTCGGTATTACGACCCATGACAATTTCAACGCCTTCAGAGTTTTTAACAACGTTCTGATTACGCACAGATACCTTACCTTCGATATTCGCTTCCACGTGAGAGCGCTCAGCTCCTTTCTGAGCCGCACCACCAATGTGGAACGTCCGCATTGTCAGCTGAGTTCCCGGCTCGCCAATAGACTGAGCTGCCATAACGCCGACGGCTTCACCGTCATTCACTTCTGCTCCACGAGCCAGATCACGACCGTAACATTTTGCACATAGTCCGTTATTTTCTGCTTCACAAGTTAGAACGGAACGAACTTCTATCTCATCAATACCAGCCGTTTCAACTGCTTCTGCTGTAACTTCGTCGATCACTTCTGAAAGGTTAACAATTATATTGCCGGTTACCGGATCTTTAATTTCAGTTGTCGGAGTCCGGCCAAGGATGCGTTCAGATAAAGGCACAACAATATCTGCTCCATTCATGACTGCACGCATTTTAATACCATGTGCTGAGCCACAATCATTCTCGGTGATAATCGCATCTTGTGCCACATCGACAAGACGACGTGTCAGATAACCGGAATCCGCTGTTTTAAGAGCCGTATCAGCCAGACCCTTACGCGCACCATGTG
>JAGLKS010000079.1 GCA_023140905.1 Alphaproteobacteria bacterium
CCTCTTGTATTGTAAGGTAATAAGAAGTATAAACTGAAGGCGAAAATAATAAAAAATAAGAGTTTGTTTTGATTGGAAATACTTTCGATCTTTTAAACGGAGATGATAGAAATGCATAACAATAATTCTACCTCGCTCGTTCAATTTTACGATCAACTCATCACTGAATTTAAAGAAGAACAAGGGGTTATGTGGTGTTACGCAAACCCAAGTCCGAGGCCCTGTTTCACACCTCAATTATTGAATGATTTAATTAAGTTTTTGAAAGCAATTAGACATAAAAATTCGGCAGATCTCAGGTCTGGATTACATCCCTCTGTAAAGTACTTAATTCTTGGTTCATACCGTCCTGGGGTGTTTAGTCTTGGAGGGGACCTTCAACTGTTTGTTGAGGCGATAAAGGCGAGGGATGTAGACAAACTACGAAGTTATATGAAGCTGAGCATTGATGTGTTGTTTGGGACTTACACAAATATGGATGTTCCGCTGACTACTATTGCATTGATTCGTGGTAATGCGCTTGGAGCCGGTTTTGAGGGCGCGCTGGCATGCGATTATCTCGTTGCGGAAAAAAGCGTGCAGTTGGGGTTTCCTGAGGTTCTCTTTAATATGTTTCCCGGAATGGGAGCATACAGCTTTCTTTCAAGACGGATAAGCCCTGTCTTGGTAGAAAAGATGATTTTAAGTGGGCGCATATATACTGCCGAGGAACTCTTTGAGATTGGAGTCGTTGATATTTTGGCTGAAGATGGTGAAGGCGTGGCAGAGGTTGGTAGATTTATTAAACGACATGAAAAGAACAGGAATACAAGAGAATCGCTGCTTAAAATAAGGAACCGCGTGAATCCAGTGACGTTGGATGAACTTTTGGATATTGGCGAGATTTGGGTTGAAGCTGCGATGTCACTTACGACAAGAGAGCTTAAAGTGATGGACAGGCTCATTCGATCTCAGGACAGGATGGCAAAGTCTCTCTTAAATACAGCTAAAGATGATATTCGGATAAATGGATAGAAAAAGTAGTTGATGTGGTTCAGATCTTTATCTGACATGAGTCGCTAAATATTATTTCAGTATCTTTAGGTGTGGTCTTTTTGGTTGATCTGATTCATCAAGACTCTGCTCCATTATTTTCAGAATAACTGTTCGTTGTAGTGCGGCCAGCTTTTTAAGGTCGACCATTTTCTTGGTATGTTCACCGTAGTTTTTTTCTCGTACTCCATTTCAAGAATGATTGCACCCAGGTCAGCGGCTGATTCCTGAAGAGTTTTATCCTGGTTTGAATAATCGGCTATGATGTCTGCAAAGCTGGGTATCTTTGTCATGTGCGCTCACGTTTTTATTGTCTGTATTCCTACGAAATAATAGGCGAAAAGCCAGACCATAGTTCAACTAGCTCTCTCTCTGATCTCTCGTTTTAAATATATATCATGATCTGCCTGAGGATTTCTTATTCTGGTGCTTTTTGTGCAACTGCGCAAGCCCTGTGATCCGGCCGTATACCAACGTATGCTTTGCAGGATGGTAAGTAGATTTGGCGGGAGATGTGCGTGAAAAGATGCCTGGTTTGGCACATATACTTCCGTTATAAATGCTAACCGTCAGATATAACCGAGTTTGCTACATTGTTGACTTGGATCCTGCACCCCTATCTTCGATATCCTCAAGGTACTTTAGCAAGGCTTGTTTTGTTTCCAAAAATGTAGCAGATATCGATCTTAAGCTGGTTACGTATTCTGAATCGTTGTTATATGACTTCTGTTCATCTTTGCAGCATGAGTGAAGCTTCATTGCTCCGATGCTTCCAGAGCTTCCTTTTAGCGCGTGTACATTCTCTCTGTATGGGGCGTATAGCTTTTCTGAGACGTTATGTTCCATTAAGGTTAACTGCTTTTCTGTATCTGATATAAATCCATCGATTAATACAGAGATAAAAGCGTTGTCAGCAGACATGTCGCTGAGTTGTTTCAGTTTCGTGTAGTCAAGTATCTGGTTATTGTTGTTTTTTATGTTCTTGCTGCGCGTATTCTCGGGCTCACTATGGTTCTCGTTTGTAATTGTTTTGTTGGTCAAGGTATCGATTGCACAAAGTAACTTGCTCACATTAATAGGTTTTGTCAGGTATGAATCAACATTTGCGTCCTTGCACTCGTTTAGAGCTTCAGTTGTTGCATTGGCGGTCAAGATAATGACGGGCAATCGATCATCCTTGTTGGTCGAAAAGTTATAGATCTTCGCTGCCTCGATTCCTCCCATCACTGGCATTTGCATGTCCATAATAATAAGGTCGAAAGAGACGCTTTCTAGGACATCAAGAGCTTCTTGCCCATTATTTACGATATATGGGGTATGTCCCGCTCGTTCGAGTATTTTTTGGATAACCAGTTGATTGGTCTTGTTGTCTTCAGCAATAAGTACTCTAACCCCATTTTTTTGGTTGTTTTTTGCGTGGTTGAGTATA
>JAGLKS010000008.1 GCA_023140905.1 Alphaproteobacteria bacterium
TTTATTTCAACAATGATGTTTCCCTTACGTAGCCCTTTTTTATCGGCCTCAGACATTGGGGTTACATCACTTATTAGAACGCCGTTTATATCCGCTCTCAGATTATAAGCGTTGCGTACAGTCTCATCAATAGGTTGGAGAGTGAAGCCCATCATCTCAACAGTGACACTAGAGGATGTTTGTGTAGGCATAGCGGTAGTTTTAATCAAGCCTTCATCTTCTGCTTTTTCTAATTCACCGATTGTTACAGTAGTTGTATGTTTTTTACCGTCACGCCAGTAAACAATTTTAGCAGCACTATTGATATCATATTCGGCAATGATGCGTGGAAGTGTTCGCATTTCCTTGATTTTCTGACCATTAATTTTAAGGATAATATCGCCTGATTTCAACCCTCCTTTTTTCGCCGGGCCTTGGTCATTGACGCTGGCAATAAGAGCTCCGGTAGGGTGCTCAAGGCCAAGAGTTTCGGCAATGTCTTCTGTCACGCTTTGGATGTGCACACCCAGCCAGCCACGCCGTGTTCGTCCATATTTAATAATTTGATTGATTACAGGCTTTGCTAGTGCAGACGGGATAGAAAAACCTATACCAACAGATCCGCCCGTAGGGCTGAAGATAGCGGTGTTAATGCCGATAACTTCGCCTTTGAGATTAAAGAGCGGGCCACCTGAATTTCCCCGGTTAATCGAGGCATCTGTCTGGATATAGTCATCATACGGGCCAGAGTGAATATTGCGTGCACGGGCTGAGACAATGCCAGCTGTGACGCTGCCTCCAAGGCCAAAAGGATTGCCTATAGCTAAGGTCCAGTCTCCTACGCGAAGCTGGTTGCTATCACCAAGAGGTACGGCTTTTAGTCCCATATCTTTAGCATCGACCTGCAACACGGCAATATCGGTTTTTTCATCTATGCCGATGATTTTTGCATCAATTGTTACATCATCAGCAAAAGTGACATGAACGTTTTCAGCATCCAGCACAACATGGTTATTGGTTATGATATAGCCATTTTCGGCATCAATAATAAATCCTGAGCCAAGTGATGTTGTGGGCACAGTAGATGTTCTACCGCTACGGCGTTCCATAAAATCCTTGAAGAAATCTTCAAAAGGAGAACCTTCCGGGAATTGCGGCATTTCAAGAAAATCTTGTGGCACAACAACTTTTTGTGTCGAGGAAATATTCACAACGCTAGGTGAAAGTTTTTCGGCAAGATCTGCAAAACTTGCCGGAACCATAATTATATGATTTTCTGTCACAGGTGGTAGGGTATCTGCACTATTTGCAGATTGTGCTGCTGTTTTCCCAGTACTGTGCAAGCAGATAAAGCAGCACAAACACATGGCTAAAGCTATATGAGTAATTCGCACAGTCTAGACTCCTTGTTGTTGTTTAATGGAACCAAGAAAACCAGTAATGAAATCACCATGGGATTTTTAAATTCTTTGTTGGCGATCTTGTCATTATTGTCCATTAAAATGCTTAAAGAAAGCACTGTCAGGCGAAAGGATAAGACGTGTCTGCGGGTTGGCCATGGTTTTTTTATACGCTTCCATAGAACGAATAAAAGAGTAAAACTCATGGTCAATGTTAAAGGCATCGGCATAAGTTTTAATAGCCGTCTTATCGCCTTGTCCTTTAATAATTTCTGCATCGCGGCGTGCTTCGGCTAAAATAATGTCGTGTTCTTTTTCTGCTGTAGAGCGGATTTCAAGAGCACGTTCTTCCCCCTTGGAACGGCGTTCTGTTGCGCGTTCTTTGAGTTGGGATTTCATTTGGCGCACAGTAGATGCGCGCAGATCGCTTGTAAGATCGGCGCGCACAATACGCACATCTACAAGCTCTATACCTAGCTGGTCTTGTGTGATCTTGTCGTTCACACGTTCGCGGATTTTTGCCATGATAGATGTTCGTTCATCAGATAGAATTTCATCAAGTGTTGTTTCCCCAAGGATAGCGCGAGCAGAGCCGTTTAGAATATTTTCAATACGTGATCGGGCATCAGCAGGAGAACGTAATGTTTTCATGAATTGCAAAGGATCGGTAATTTTGTAACGTGCGAATGTATCAACGATGATAGATTCTCCACTAACATTCTTAATGTTAGGCCCTTCGTCAGCTGTTTCCGATGTTGTTGCCGCATTATTTTTTGCTGTGTTTTCTTTAGGCATTTTTGCAGTATTTTTGCCGTGTGAACTGGAAATAACCACTTCTTCATAAGGCGGGTCTATGGATAGAACACGCGCATCAAAATAACGAACCTCTTGCACAAAAGGGAGTTTAAAGTGCAGACCGGGACCTCTTGGTTCGCCGCGTGGTTGACCAAGTTGAAGGACGATGGCTTGTTTTGTTTGGTTGACGGTAAAGATGCTTTGTGTTGCAATAATTGCACCAACACCAAAAACTAATAGGAGGGGCATAGGACTTATTTTCATTGTCTAATTTCCTTTACATTCTTTAACTTCTTTTTGATGCTGCTTTATTTGCCTTTTAGACTGTCAAGAGGCAAATAAGGAACGACACCGCTCGTGGAGCTATTTTTATCTATGATAATTTTTTCGGCATTACTCAAAACATCTTCCATAGTTTCTATATAGATTCGTTCTTTGGTTACATCTTTTCCACCAAGATAGGCTTCGTATATTGAATGGAACCGCTGAGCATCACCGGTGGCTTGTGCAATTTTAGACTGTTTATAAGCCTCGGCTCCCTGCACAAGCTGAATGGCTTGTCCACGGGCTTTAGGCAGAATTTTTTCACGGTGTGCCCGTGCAATATTTTCTGTGTCTTCTGCATCTTGGCGTGAAGACTGCACATCCTGAAAAGCTTGCTGCACATCTGGATGCACTTCTGCTTTTTGAATCAAAACCTGTTTTATGTTTACACCGGAATTGTATTCATCAAGGTTTGTTTGGATAATGTCTTTTACTTTTGTCTCAATTTGTGCGCGGCCTGTGGTGATAATCGGGAACATGTCAGTTTGTCCGGCAACTTCGCGGATGGCGCTTTCGGCGACTTTCTTGATGGTATTGTCTGGATCGGCAATTTCAAAAAGATATTGTTCCGCTGATTTTATGTCCCATTGCAGAGCCATTTGTAAATCAACAATATTGCGGTCAGCAGTCAGCATCAGGCTTTCATTTTGCACAGAGCGCTTAATAGATGATGTACTTTTGTTGCGCATGTAAGATGATGATGATTGGTTCTCAGTGTAGCCGATAGTCATGCCGCGTTGTTGGTTAACATTAACCTTTTTAACTTGTTCAATCGGTGTTGGCCAGTGATAACCCAAACCTTCCGTATTTTGTGTGCGCGTCCATGCACCAAAGCGTTGGATAACGCCATGTTCACCAGGGTTGATGATATAAAAGCCGCTCGCTAACCATAAAGCCAGAACAACGCCTAATATCAAAAATCCCACAAAACTCTCTTTCATATTGCCCGGAAGCAGATCAGCTATAACTTTTCGCAGATCTTTTAGTATATCTCCAAAATCTTCAGGGCCACCACCAGAACCACCGCGATTCCCACTTCCATGCGGGCGGCTTGATGAAATCCCCCATGGAGTATCTTTACCTTTTTTATTGTTTTGGTTACCTGAGGTTGTTCCCCATGGATTTGGCCTTTTTTTACCTGAATCGTCGTCTTGAGACATTATTCCTCACAATTTCTTGCAGTTTTAAATTGATTCTTACCTGACGTTGGTTGTCAAATAACAATATCTCTTTTCTATCGGAAAGCAAGAGTTACAAGATGAAAAACAGATAATGTCCAAAATACAAAAAGAAATCATAAAAATTTAATTCAGATTAATGATATATGGAGCGGGAAAGAAAATTCAAATATCGTAGATTCGGGCATGGTGTCCTCTGCGCGCGTAGAAGATAAGGGGCATACTAAATGTGTGAGAAAACAAAAAACCCGCCATTAGACGTACCGGCAAAACATATTATAGCTGTTGCTTCCGGGAAGGGCGGTGTCGGAAAATCAACCATAGCGGCGAATTTGGCTGTGGCTTTAGCTAAAAGTTCTAAGCTTAAGATTGGCTTGTTGGATGCTGATATTTATGGGCCGTCCCAACCTTTTATGATGGGGGATAAGGATTATAAACCACTTCTTAATGATGATAAAAAGCTGATCCCGGCGCAATGTCATGGTGTTTATTTGATGTCGATTGGTTTTATTGCCGATCAGGATAAAGCACTGATTTGGCGAGGGCCAATGGCTCAGAGTGCTTTCTATCAAATGATCCGTGATGTGGATTGGGCTGGTCCGAATGGAGAAAAGTTGGATGTTTTGGTGATTGATTTGCCTCCGGGGACAGGCGATATACAGCTAACTATGGTTAAGAAATTAAAGCTCAGTGGAGCGGTTATTGTTTCTACACCGCAGGATATCGCACTTATCGATGCGCGCAGAGCTGTTGCTATGTTTGAGAAAACAGGTGTTCCTGTGTTGGGGCTAATAGAGAATATGAGTGTTTATATTTGTCCTGAATGTGGACATGAAGCGCATATTTTTGGGAATGGCGGAGCACGCATGGAAGCAAAAGAACTTGATGTCTTGTATTTGGGGGATGTTCCTCTGGCACGCGATGTGCGTGAATATTCGGATCAAGGGACTCCTATTGTGTTGGCCGATCCTGAAGATAGTGCAGCTCAGAAAATTAATGAGATTGCAGGCCAATTAAAGAAGGTATTGTCTACGCTCTAATGTGATGAAGCTATATGGGGGATTATGTTCTTCATGTGCAATGTTTTCAATTTCTTCCCAATCGGATTCATCAATGACGGGAAAAAAGGAGTCTCCTGCGATATCACGATGAACTTTAGTTAAATAGAGCCGGTGTGCCAGAGTCATACTTTGAGTATAAATCTGTGCGCCACCAATGATAAAAACTTCGTCTTTACCATTTTCTATCGCGATTTTTTGCCCGATTTCTATTGCTTGTTCAATTGTTCCTGCTTGATGAATCTGCGTGTTAGGGTAGAGTGTCTGTGTATTACGAGTGACAATAATGCTGTCTCGTCCGGGCAGGGGTTTTTTTAAATAGCCTAGAATAGACTCAAGGGTTTTGCGACCCATGATAACAGGATGTCCCATAGTCAGAGATTTAAAGCGTTTAAGATCCTCGGAAATATGCCAAGGCATCCGGTTATTTTTACCAATGCAGCGGTTTTGCGCTATGGCTACGATTAGTGAGGTTTTAATATTATCGTTTTTTGTAATCATGGACCCAAAAAACACTTTTTTCGCCAAAAAAACAAGAGGGTTTTTGCGTTTTTATTTCATAGTTTTATATCAATAGCTTAAAGTTAGGCTAACTTACACAGCCACTGGCGCTTTAATATGTGGGTCGCAAACATAGTTTACCAGCTCAAAATCTTCGTACTTAAAATCAAATATGTCTTTAACATCCGTGTTAATTTTCATTTCCGGTAGCGGGTGTGGCGTGCGTGAAAGCTGTAACTCGACTTGGTCAAAATGGTTGGAATAGAGATGTGCATCGCCAAAGCTATGTATAAACTCTCCGGCTTTCAATCCTGTCACTTGTGCAACCATCATAGTGAGCAGTGCATAGGACGCAATGTTAAAGGGTACACCCAGAAAAATATCCGCACTGCGTTGATAGAGCTGGCAGGAGAGCTTTCCATTCGCTACATAAAACTGAAAGAAGGCATGGCAGGGAGGCAAAGCCATTTGATCGACAAGGCCGGGATTAAAAGCGACAACAAGCAAACGGCGGCAATTCGGATTGGTTTTAATTCGTTCTATAACATTAGAAATTTGATCAATTGTCTGGCCATCAGCTGCCATCCAACTGCGCCATTGTGCGCCGTAAACAGGCCCTAAATCTCCGTTTTCATCAGCCCAGTCATCCCAGATGGAAATGCCATTATCTTTTAGATATTTGATATTCGTATCACCTTTGAGGAACCAAAGAAGCTCTATAATAATGGAGCGTAAGTGACATTTCTTGGTTGTGACAAGGGGAAATCCTTCGGACAAATCAAAGCGCATTTGGTGGCCAAAAACAGAGCGTGTCCCTGTTCCGGTGCGGTCACCTTTATTTGTGCCGTTTTCATAAACATGGCGCATAAGATCCAGATATTGCTTCATGATTTCCCCTCTCATTCTTTTACGT
>JAGLKS010000080.1 GCA_023140905.1 Alphaproteobacteria bacterium
AATTGCGAAAAGCCGAATGGGACGAAATCGACTTTGATTCAAAGCAGTGGATTATTCCAGCAGAACGTATGAAGATGCGCCGCGCCCACATCGTGCCTCTATCTCGCCAAGCCATTGAAGTTCTAAAAGAACAAAAAGAAGAAACCGACCACCTCAGTACAAATTTAGTGTTTCCAAGTCAGATCAAACCAAAAAACCCTATGAGTGACGGAACCGTGAGGATTGCACTACACGCACTTGGCTTTAAAGGCCGCATGACCGCACACGGCTTCCGCGCCCTTGCCCGCACAGCCATACGAGAAAAGCTCAATTATGATCCTGATGTCATTGAGTGCCAGCTTGCCCATAAAGCCGCTGGCGCACTCGGTGAAGCCTATAATAGAGCGCAGTTCATCGAGAAACGCACCGTCATGATGCAAGATTGGAGCAACTACATAGATCAAGCCGCGGCTGGCGGTCAAGTTGTTCATGGGAAGTTTGGGAAGAGAGCGTAATGGTTAAGTGGAATTTAGATCAGGCATGGGCTTGGTTTGTGCTGCGCGATGAAGAGGTCGTTGCGACTTTTTCTAATTATACAATCACGGCGTATAATTGGTACAAGCCTGAGAATGAAAGGCTAACAGTTGAAAATGGAAGTGAGTTCTGTGCTGCAATAGCTAAAGGAAAAGTGACCGCTTGGATTGGAAAGACACGCATCCCCCAAGATGACTGGAATCATTACAAAATCGAAACGTTTGAGAGGCGTCGGTCATGGATAACTGATGGGGTTGATAACGTGGAAGGTGTTACATTTTTTGCAGATGATGCAATGAAGGCATTCCCTAAAGAACCTATCACTAAAGATTTCTCCGGCCTAAAAAGCAGTAAAGATCACGAAATTGCTTACGAAAAATATTTGTTCGAACAAATTGTGATCTATTTACAAGATAAAAACCTCAAAAGACCTTACGAATCTTGGGCGAAAGAAGAGCCTATATTGAGAGAAAGAATGGGTTCTGGCTGTAATCGTGATAAATTCAAAAGCGCCAGAATAAAAGCTATTAAAAAATTTCCACACCACAATAAGAAAAATTTATCCCATGATGAGTGCGCAGAGTTAAGGGGATTCATCACGACACACTATAGCAAAACTGAGTTCTGACATCCAGTTCTGGCAAAGCTCTGGCAACTTTAATACTTGCCAGAAATTTACAGCAGCAAATGCATAGGTATCCTGAATTGTATGAAACAACCCCATACACAGGAGAACAACATGCAACAGCTATCATATGCAATCGCAGAAGTCCCAGCCATAACAGGCTTGGGGCGCACTAAAATTTATGAATACATGAATTCCGGAAAACTAAAGTCTCGTAAAATCGGAAAAAGACGGATCATTCTCAAAGAAGATTTAGAACACTTCCTTAAAAATCTTGAGGAGGCATAAGCAATGTACAAACAAAGAAAAAACCCTGCTATGAACAGGGCTTCTCAAAGTAGTGTTTCTAATGAATATAGTAGTCATTCATACAAAAAAGTCAATGAATTAGGCCTATCATCACTTCCTGCCCTTTTGGAGCGCTGGTTGCCGGACGGGAAAATTCAGGGGCATGAGTATGTGGCGTTGAACCCAAAGCGAGCAGATCGCAAAGCAGGATCATTCAAGATCAATCTCCATAGCGGTAAATGGTCTGATTTTGCCACTGGAGACAAAGGCGGTGACGTTATAAGCCTTGCTGCCTATCTCTTTGGCCTGTCTCAACTTGATCCACTGGACAACCTTCTGGAGATGATTGAAGCAGAGGGCATTGGCATTGCCTACAAGCCGGAAGTTGCCGATGCCTTGAGGAACTTACATCAATCAAATCGTCCTGCCTTTATGGATCTTCGACATAAATTAAAAAAAGCACAAGTCGGCGTGACATTCCTTGATAAGTTCATACAAGAAAGGGCGCTTGAGACTGGTGAGATCGTTTCTGAGCCTGATCATTTAGATATAGCCCGTGAAGTCATCGCAATGATTGGCCATGACAATATTCTGTGTTCTCAATCGCACACTTGGTTGTGGCATGGTCACGGTGTTTGGAAGCCTGTTCATGACAGAGTTTTAAAACAACACATCCAAAAATATATGGAGGATAGCCGCTTGGGTGTCATGCGCGGAAAAGTTGATTCTGTTTCCGATGTTTTACAAACAGAAATCCATAGACCTGAACATGAATGGAATGCCAACAATGCCACCATCAATGTTTTGAACGGCGAATTACTTTGGGATGGCGTTAAATGGCAGAGTCAAAAACATTGCCGTGAACATTATCGTACAACTCAAGTCCCCATCGCTTATGACCCCAGTGCGGATTGCCCCCGCTTCAAACGCTTCTTGCAAGAAATTTTTGATGGTGATTCTGATGGAAGTGACAAAGCTCAATTAATTCTTGAGATGATTGGTTACACCCTTGTAAGTCATGCAAAGTTTGAGCATTTTGTTTTACTTGTGGGATCAGGGGCAAATGGTAAAAGTGTTGTTCTTGAGCTTATCAGGGTATTGCTTGGCAAAGATAATGTTTGCGCTGTCCAGCCCTCAAAGTTTAGCAATTCTTTTCAACGGGCTCATTTGCACATGAAGCTTGCTAACCTTGTAACTGAAATTGCTGAAGGTGCTGTGGTGGCAGATGCAGAGCTAAAAGCGATTACATCGGGTGAGCTAACAACAGCAGAGCACAAAAACAAAGACCCTTTTGATTTTCAGCCTTTTTCTACATGCTGGTTTGGTACTAATCATATGCCGCATACGCGAGATTTTTCAGATGCTTTATTTAGGCGTGCGCTGGTTATTCCATTTAATCAAAAATTTGAAGGTGCAAAGGCAGATAAGAACCTCAGGCATAAACTACAAGCTGAGCTATCGGGGGTCATGTATCTAGCCTTGCAAGCCTATGGTGATGTTCTAAATCGTGGCGTGTTCACTGAGCCTCAAAGCTGTATTGAAGCTAAAAAAGAATGGCGCAAAGAAGCAGATCAGGTGGTGCAATTTGTTGAAGAATATTGTGTTTTGGACAAAAATTCTGAAATAACCTCCGGCGCTTTATACGAGAATTATAAAGCATGGGCAGACAATGCTGGGATTACACGCAAACTTAATCAAAAAAACTTTTCAAACAGATTGGTACGCTTGGGGTGCAAGCTTCACAAAGGCACTGCGGGAAAACGCATGATCAAGGGCATTCGGATTGGATGGGAGACATGATAGTGGCGCGATATTATCCATTTTAATATCTGTCAGAAAAAGAATAGTACGCACATTAATGCAACATTTATTTTTGCGAAAGGAACTATGTGTATTGATTTAGCGCCACTCACGCCACTGCATAGATTTCAAAAATTTCTATTATAGAGGAGAAATAGAGCATGACGGATACTAAACTTAAAAAAGGCCGTAAGAAGACAGGAGGACGTAAGAAAGGTACGCCCAATAAGACGACAACCACCGTAAAAGAAGCCATTATGAATGCTTTTGATAAGTTAGGTGGAGAAGAGTATCTAGTTGATATTGCCAAGCAAGATCATAAGACATTTTGTTCTTTGCTGGGACGTGTTTTACCTAAAGAAATTTCGGCGAGTATTGAGACAGATTTGTCGTTAATGACCGATGAGGAGCTAGACACAGAGCTGGCTAGGCTGCGAGATGAATAAGGTAGAGCGCCAAGCCAGAACTAATAAAGTTGGGAGCGTTCACTTTGCCTGCTCCCGTCGAACCAACACTGTTTTGTGAGACAGATCTTTATCCATGATTACCCAGTATTTTTTATATTTTCCTTAATAGATTTGCGATTGCTTTCAGCTTCTTTTTTATCAATAAACTCTCTATCCAAAAGCACATCAACGGTTTTATTATACACATAAAGATAGCCCTTTCCTTGTTCTGTTAGGAGGCCTCTGTATACATGATAATGGCCCGTAGATACCTCTTGATTGGATACGTTCCAAAGTGTGGTTAAAGCAATCTCAGCAGGATCACGACCATCATTGGTAATACCTTCAACTACATTTTGCTTATCGGCGCGGATTATTATTTTAGCCTGTTTGAAGGCACCATCAACGGCAAGCGAATGAAAGATGCCTGTGCTGTCATATTCAGACCGCAACTCTTTTAGTGCCGTGATTGTGGCAGCTACTTCTTTTCCAGACTTTACTGAGTTTTCTGTATCCTCTTCTTTCGTTTTGGGCTTATCTACGGAATTTATTGTGGCAGGGCTTTCCTTGCCCCTTTTTTTTAATATGTAATAAGACACCAAAGCAATTAGTACCAAAGCACTGTGCGTTTTGCTTTCACTGCCCAATGCCGTAAAAATTACAATATTTACAAAAAACAATAGGGCACAGTAGCCTATTGCGGGCCACTTATTTAATGGCCGCCGATAAAGAGCATATCTGATCAGGAGCGGTGGCGTTAAACCTATTCCCCAAGTCACTAGAAAAGCAAATAGAATGGAAAACCCCCAATGTTCGCCATAAAAAGTAGTCATCATAGATTGGGTCTCTGAGCTACCACTTAAATTATCTGGCATTTCTTCAGGCTCTTTAGAAATTTTTAAAGAGCTAATAATGTGTTCTATGATAGGCTTCATCAGAAATGTTTGACTTTCTAAATAAGAAACCGTGATAGTGAAAGAATTTTTACCATCTAATATACGTATCATTCTTACTCTGAAAGAACCTGGTCCGACCATTGATTGCCTAACATATTCAGTAACATAAGTGGTGTATCCATGCAGCATCTGTTTTGCTGTTCCATCCCAAGAGAGAATTTTCATTCCAGATGCTTCAGTTACCCTGTAAAAACCTTCTTTAATGCCTGTGTCTAGCTCTTCAATGTCTAACTTTGTAAAATTGCGAGCCTCTTCTTGAAATACATCCATTTCTGGATAATATCTAACATTCATGATCGCTATTGTCCGACGATTATCATCAAAATAATTAGCGGCAAACGGTAGAGATGAGGCAATGTCATCACCTTCATTTAGCACTTTGTTCTGAATGCTTTCTAGAAAAGCTCCCATTGTTATGCGTTGGCTATTAGACAGAACAACCCAATTTTTTGGTAATTCAATCGAAATAGCTTTAGGCAGAGGAACAACCAAAAAGCTTTTAGCAGGGGCTTCTAACTCAATATTATCTGTAGCAGTGTTTGCAGGAAGGTTTTCTGTGGCCAGAGCTGGAATTGTTACAATAATTATCAACACAAATACCGACAGTATTTTCAAACAAGCAGTTTTCATTATTATATTCCTTCCAAAAATTAACGCGCGACATGGTAATACCCCCATATTTAGGGCAGATCAAAAGTAGAGATTCTTAGCTAGCCATGTGCACCATGCTCATAGCCAATTTCTAATTGATACATAAGCGATAAGCTTTCCAAGCCACATCATTTTACTCTCCAAATGTGAACGTAAGATTCTCGCCGCCAAGGTTACCATGTCCGGTGCCTCTTGTTCCTGTAGAAACAAAAGTGAATGGCCCAGTACGACCATCACTGCAAGTAAAAACACCTTCTCCATTGTGCCTCGTAACGTAAACAAAGTTTCCTGTACAGGTTGCTCCTTCACTGGAAACAATAGTTAGATCACCACCACCGTCTAGGTATCCTGTCGCTGTTCCTGAAAAAAGTTCTTGTGAGTTTTGTATTTGCCCTCTTACGGGCAGTGTCATGCTACACCCAGTAAGTGCTAAAATAATCACTGGTAGGCAAAGTGCCGCGGCTTTCATTCTTTTCCCCTTATGTTTAAGTAAAACGGCCACCAGATTCCTCTGGTAGCCGGGGAGTTAATTACCGTCCAAGAACGGCGCAGCGTATTTACGCAAGCGCTATTACATTTCGCCGCCTCCCCAACCGTAGTTGAGAAAGCAGCATCATTGATAACGGCCTGATGCTGTCTTAGGCCGTCTTGGAGGGGTAATTACGCCCCGAGCCCGTCACATGACGAACCTGATTTGTTTATATGGGATTGTTGTGTAAGGTTCAATGATGAATTAAGATGAATGGATACGAACAGAAATCCACAGAAATATTATTTTGGTGGTACTTTTGCGGGTACAAGCCTATATCAAATTGACCTTTGTTAAATCAATACAATTCGTTAGAGGCTTAATTCGGAAGAGGTCCGTCTCCAATTTCCCTTTATGAAGCCTTGTAAATATCGGAAATATTAGAAAAACTTTAATTTCCTTGACCTTTTCTTTCCAATCTGTCATTAATCCGCCTGTCGTTTGACGATAATGCTCTTTTGTAAGCACGGAGCTTTTGTAGGTTGTCTTGATATTGTGCAAGACCGTGAGCTTTTAAATTCACCTTTCCTCGTAAAGTTCAGTTTTATCGAACAGTTTCTCAAATATCGAACGAAGACAATGCGTTTAGCTGCACTAATGTTGGCTATGCGTTTAGAAACTTTACAGTGAAAAGGATTAGAACTATGCAAGACCAACAAACTACAGGAACCGTAAAATGGTTTAACAATCAAAAAGGTTTTGGCTTTATTCAGCCTGACAATGGCGATAACGATGTATTTGTACATATCAGTGCCGTTGAAAGTGCTGGAATGCATACGCTTAAAGAAGGCCAAAAAGTGAGCTTTGATGTACAGATCGACCCTAAAAAAGGGAAAGAAAGTGCAGCCAATCTAAAAGATGCTGCTTAATTAAGCTCAATAAAGCTCAATAATTAGTATTCAAAAAAACCAGAACTGCGCGATTATATATTTGCGCAGTGGGCTTTTTGCATACAGAAAGAAATAAAAAAATATGAAGAATTTTGAAGGCTTCGGCCTATCCCCTGCGCTTGGCAAATCGCTGGCACATATGAAATACACGACGCCAACGCCAATACAGGCACAGGCAATCCCCATCGCGTTGGAAGGTCATGATATTATGGGTTCGGCACAGACCGGAACAGTTAAAACTGCGGCTTTTGCTATCCCTCTGATCGAAAAACTCCTGACAGATCCACGCGGTTCAGCCCTTGTTCTAACCCCTACACGGGAACTTGGTAAGCAAATCATGGACATCATGCATCAGCTATTAGGTCCTAAAAGCCCGATCAAAACTGCTTTTATTATCGGTGGAGAGTCAATGGGTAAACAGTTTAGCCAGCTTCGCGCTCGGCCACGCCTGATTGTTGGTACGCCAGGTCGGATCAATGATCATCTGGAACGCGGTACTATGATGCTAAACGATGCGCATTTTCTTGTGCTTGATGAAACAGACCGAATGCTGGATATGGGCTTTACTATACAGCTTGAAAGGATTTTCAAATATATGCCGGCAAAACGTCAGACATTGATGTTTTCGGCTACGCTTCCAAAAAACATCCTGAAGCTCTCGGAAAAATACCTTAATAACCCAAAGCGCATTGCTGTGGGCGAAACTAATGTTGTTGCTCAGAACATCAAACAAGATATTATCCGCATCGAGCAGGATAAAAAATATAGTGAACTCATGTCACAGCTTCATGAGCGTAATGGATCGGTTCTTGTGTTTGTGAAAACAAAACACGGAGCGGATCGTATGGCTAAAAACCTACGCAGAGACGGATTCACGTCCGAAGCTCTACACGGTGATTTACGCCAAAACAAGCGTGATAAAGTGATGAAGAATTTCAGAAAACAGAATTTCCGTATTTTGATCGCTACCGATATTGCTGCACGTGGTCTTGATGTGCCGCATATTAAACATGTGGTTAATTATGATTTACCGCAAGTTGCTGAAGATTTTATTCACCGGATGGGTAGAACAGCCAGAGCCGGTGCACAAGGATCAGCTATCAGTTTTGTATCCAATCAGGACGGTCGCAAATGGCACGCAATCGAGAGGCTTTTAAACCCTAATGCAGCCAACGATAAAAGCTCTTCTAATAAAGGTTCCGGCAGAAACTTTAAAAGATCTAATAGAGGTCCCAATAAGGGTCCTAATAGAGGTCCTAATAGTAATCGTCCTTCACGAAATAAACAGCAAGATCAGAGTAAAAAACGCTTTTATAAAGGGAAGAAAAAAGCGGCTTAAATAAAAGTCATTTTGATAAGTTTTGCGGGTATATGCCCATATTATACCCGCTAGACTTCCCAAGGAAAATCAACCCAGGTTTCTTGTTCAAAAGAACGTACAAAATAATCAGTATGAGGCTCGCCATCCGGTTTTGCATATAATGTTGCAAAAATGCAATTTTTTGTCAGTGGACGTAGAAATTCAAATGTTTTGCCTGTATCAACCAAATCGTCAATAATTAAAGTATTTTCAAGAAAAGATGGATTTGCCTGTTTGAGCATAGAAATTGCTTCTTTTTGATTTTGCCCGCTATAGCTTTCCAACCCTATTGTCTCAATTTGTTTTATACCCAAAATGCGTGTCACCAAAGCTGCGGGTATCATTCCTCCCCGCGTTACAGCAAGAATCTTGTCCGGCAAAGTATTATTAGAATCTTCTCGAAGCTTTTTTGCCAATGCCATGCTATCAATTTTTATTTCTTCCCAAGTAATAGATGTTTTTTCAGTATAATCGCTCATATTCTCGTAGCTCTTTTTAATATTTAAAATTGACAAAGACAGGGCTTTCCATGAAATATCATAGTTTTCAGGTTCCACATGCCTGTTTTTGCACATATGGAGATAATTTTTAAACGATTCAGCCAAGGAAGCAAAGATCTATTATGCCTATTAAAATTGCAAACGACCTACCCGCTTTTAAAATTCTGGAAGAAGAACGCGTTCCTCTAATACGTCAGGATGACGCTCTACGTCAGGATATCCGCCCTTTGCAGCTTTTATTGCTGAATTTGATGCCAGACAAAATGACAACAGAAACCCAGCTTGCCCGTGTACTGGGAGCAACTCCATTACAAATAGAGTTAACCTTGTTGCGTACAGAATCTCATATGGGGACACATACTTCAGAAAAACACCAGCTTGGCTTTTATAAAGTTTGGGATGAAATCAAAGATCAGAATTATGATGGAATAATTGTGACAGGAGCCCCTGTAGAAGATATGCCCTTCAAAAAGGTGGATTACTGGCCGGAACTTAGCAATATACTCAACTGGGCATGTAGCCATACTTACAGCCAATTTTATATATGTTGGGGTGCTCAGGCAGCGATGTATCATTTCTACGGTATCGAAAAGTTAGAACATAAAAGTAAACTCTTTGGCGTATATCCTCAGCGCCGCTTACATCGTGTGCATCCGGTTATTCGTGGCTTTGATGACGTTTTTTCTGTTCCTGTTTCACGCCATACCGGATCTGATTATAAGCAAATTAAAGATACGCCCTGCCTTGTCCCGTTAGCAGATAATGAAGAAACCGGCATATGCATAGCCGCTGATGACGATCATCGCCGCATATTCATGTTTAATCATCTTGAATATGACCGCGATACTTTGGATAAAGAATATCGCCGTGACCTATCACGAGGACTAGAGACAGAGAAACCTGCCAATTATTATATTGAGCGTGCAGATAAAGGTGTTCCAGTCATGAATTGGCGTGCTCATAGAAATCTGTTATTCACAAACTGGATTGGTATGGTCTATCAAGGAACACCTTATGATCTCTCCGAACTGGAGGATTTAGGATGCGATGGAAATGAAGAATGATACCACGGGTCAAGCCCCATGGTTTTTTCGTGCCTATAAAAAATTAGTAGAAAGATTGAGAGAATTCGTTAAATAAAAATTGACAAGCTGTAAGCTTTCTGTATTTTATCGGATGTCTTTGGTATTCCCCGGTAACTCAGTGGTAGAGTAGGTGACTGTTAATCACTTTGTCGGAGGTTCGAATCCTTCCCGGGGAGCCAAGCTTCAAAGGGTTTCGTAGTATTGTTTACAACAGTTTAGGGCAAAGTCTGTGTAGGAATCTATTTGATGGAACATCTCCCGGTTTTTAAATTAGAAAAATGGATTATTCGTGAGTTTGAAAATGAGGATATTGATCTTGTTAGAAAAGCTTCAAGAGATCCTTTAATTCCACTCATAACCTCAATTCCTGAAAAGTTTTCGAAAAAATCCGGGGAAGAATATATCGACAGACAAAAACAAAGACATAAAACTGACAAGGGTTGTTCATTTGCTATCGCAGATATAGAAACTAACACTGCCGTTGGTTCAATCTTTTTGGGTCTTCATAATGTCGATGAAGGCAGAGCTTTAATCGGTTATTGGATTGTAGAAGATTTTCGTGGAAATAGTATAATAAGGAATACGCTGCCTATTGTTATTGAATGGGCGTTTAATGCACTGAAAATACCAAGATTAGAATTATATGTGGAACCTTGGAATATAGGCTCCATTAAGACCGCTCAATCTCTTGGTTTTCAAAAGGAAGGTTTGCTGAGAAGTTGGCAAGAAGTCGGCTCAGAAAGAAAAAATATGTTTATGATGTCGCTTTTGGCTACAGATTAATCCTTGTCTAAACCAAGCTATGCTCTAAGGCAGTTGGATGGTGACAGTTAAGGAATGGCGATCCCGACAGGATTCGAACCTGTGACCTACTGCTTAG
>JAGLKS010000081.1 GCA_023140905.1 Alphaproteobacteria bacterium
GTGGTGACAATTCAGGAATGGTGGACCCTATCGGGATCGAACCGACGACCTCTTCGCTGCCAGCGAAGCGCTCTCCCAGCTGAGCTAAGGGCCCACACTACACGTGAATCATGTGTAAACGTGGCAATACACTTAATCGTTTCTTGCTCTTTTTTCAAGCGATAAGACAAAAAATATGAGAGTGCCTAGTTAAACACTCTCATATAATTAGGTTTTATGTTGTTTAACCAACATTGCTTTTCTAACGATTACTCGTCAAACGCAGAATATGCGTAAACATAACTACAAAGCTAATATATAAGCTAAGAGCAGAAGACCATGCCAAACGGCTATTGATCTCTGCAGCATGTCCGGCATTGTACATTCTTTTCATATTCTGGGTTTCCCAAGCTGTAAGTCCTGCAAAAATCAACACGCTTATAGCGCTAATTCCCATTTGCATTGTGCTTGAATACTCAACAAATATACCAGTTATTCCAACGATCAAAAGTCCGATAATGGCCATGAACAAGAACTTCTTAATTGGCTCTAAGTCTTGCTTAGTTGTGTATCCGAAAATACTAAGCCCGGCGAACATTGCCGAGGTAATGAAAAAAGCGCGGGCTATGTCCGTGCTGGCATAAGCCAAAGCAATAGTCGAAAAACTTATTCCATAAAGCACACTAACGCCGCCAAAAGCAATCATCAGATGCTTGGAAGACATAGAGGCCGGATTAAAACCGAACCATATGATCGCCAACGGTGCGAACATTACTATGTAAGCCTGTGGTCCGCCTAGGAGCATCGCCATCAATGCCGGTGAGCTACTAACAAACCATGCTACAAACGCAGTAATAAGAATGCCTGCTGTCATGCGGTTATAAACACTCAGCAAGTGATTGCGCAGTCCTATATCATACTCAGTTTCCCGCGTAGCCGGGCGTGAATAACGATCTGTTTGCATTGTCTTTATCTCCTAAATATTCGTCTTTAAAAACTGTATTCTGTTTCTTGGTTATACCCTGTCTTTCTATAAAGTCAAAGGTTTCTCGTATATATGGATACGTCAGCGATATCTTCTTTCATTCGTTTTTATTTAAAAGAAAGTTACTATAAAGTGCCTTTTGTGCTAGGAAGTTGATCTTCTGCACGCGGGTCAACCTCAATAGCCATGCGCACAGATTTTGCACAAGCTTTAAATATACTCTCAGCAATATGATGATTATTTGTCCCGGCAATTTGTGTTATATGCAATGTCATTCCAGCATTACTTGCTAAGGACTGAAAGAGCTCCTGGAATAACTCAGTATCCATTTCACCCAAACGATCAGCTGTAAAACTTACGTCCCAAGCCAAAAAACCACGATTGGAGAAATCCAAAGCAACATTGGCTCGTGCTTCATCCATGACCAGATCAAAATGCCCGTAACGGCAGATACCTTTTTTGTCGCCAAGCGCTTCTTTCAGTGCCTGACCTAATGCAATACCTATATCCTCAACAGTATGATGCGCATCAATATACAAATCCCCTTTTGCTTTAATTGTCATATCAATCAAGGAATGTTTCGAGAATTGCTCTAGCATATGGTCAAAAAAACCAATGCCGGTATTGATTTTGCTTTCTCCTGTACCGTCCAGATTTATTGTAATTTCTATTGCTGTCTCATTGGTCTTACGGGAAAGTTTAGCTTTGCGCTTGGTCATAGGCTCTATTTCTCTGTTACCGTATTAATGCAACATTCAGCATACCGTCATGTTCCGGCTTTTGAGCAGGATCGCTTACGTGTATGTTTTGCGTACGAAATGACAAAGAAGTTACTGTGTTATCTTCTTTTTTGTGGCTAAGACGAAATACCGTACTACGCTCAGACTGATTAAAAACAAACCCTTTATAGTTTTTCAGTTTCAGCTTTAGATAATCTAATTGTGTTTGAACATCCTCGATATCTTTTTTGGTACTTGGACCACTGCAAATAATGCTTTTAATTTTATTGTCCACCACATCAAGACGTAGCGCAGCACCTTTAAATGTTTTATGAGAACAACGCCAAAACTTTTCTTGTTTGATTTCACCCTCTTTGTTTTTTGCTTCGCGTTCACTTGTGCGGCATTCAAATGGTGTTTTTGCAATAAGCTTATCAATATATTCAACTGGTGTTTCTAGTGACAACCCATATATCGAAGCATTTTGTATAATTTCAGTATGAGATAATTTGGTGCTTTTGATTGCTTTAGCAACTATAGAATCCGGTTGTGGTGTATTGTTGTTTATTGTTAAAGCCGCTAGCAAAATACAACAAAGCACTCCCAAAACACCGATTATAATATTTTTATTATTCATGATTCTTTCCTTAGACTGGTTTCATATTGCATTCTAGGGTAGTCTTAAAACTCGATTAACATACTGCATTATGCAGTGTAATTTTATTACTGAACGCTATTCTATCAAAACACTGATCCAATGACTACACACCTTTTGAAAAATATCATGTTGCACAATATTATGTTTCTGAGCCTCTTATGTGTGGGACTAACAGGAATGTCCGGCTGCACAACTATTCCAGAGACAACATATAATGAGCCATTAACTCAACCGGAAGATTCCCATCCGGCCCCTATTCGCTTTACTCAATTGAAAAACCGCCTTCCTCTGGGAGCCGAGATTGGTTACTTGCGGCCAAATTGCACCTTCCTCAAAAAAACTCTGGGACGTAACGCTTTTAGAGGTATGAAAACGCAAGACTTGGAAGATGCCGTTTCTGAAATGTTGGAAATGCAAGGCTATGACATTGTTGATACCCTTAATACTGTGCTGGAGGAAGAGGAAGACGACGAATATTTACGCGCTGAATACAGGCTGGGGGCCAAGCTTATCGGAGCGAAAGCAGATATTTGTGATCATAGTAGTGATGATAGTTTAATTATGGGATCTCTTTTCCCTGATATGCAAGGAACTTCGGGGCGTTTATCGATAGAAATTGAGTGGGGTCTGTATGACACGCTCCGGCGCAGCGTTGTCTATAAAACAACAACAAAAGGCTATACACGGCAGAATTGGGGAAATGTCGGAGGCCGTGAATTTTTATTCAATGAAGCTTTTGCTATGGCAGCGCATAACCTTGGAACAAATCCGCAATTTCATGATTTAATTTTCTATGGGCAAAAACCTGATAATAGCTGGCGGAAAAACAATAAAGCCCCTAATGAAGGACGGCCACGCAAATTCGACCCACAGGAAGATGTTAATATTAAGAACTTGCCTTTATGGACAAAACAAAAACAAGCCAATATCAAACAAGCCGCTGACAATGCAGTATTAATACAAACCGGTAATGGATATGGCTCCGGCTTTTTTATTGGTAAAAACGGTTATATTCTAACAAATAGCCATGTGGTTGGGGATGCTCTGCGCGTACGCATTGTGACAGCTCATAAAAAAGAAAAGCTGACCGCCGAAGTTTTGCGCTCGCATAAAGGGCGGGATGTAGCGCTTTTGCGTTTAGAAAATATGCCTGAAGATCTTGAGATTAACCCTGTTCCTATAAAAGTTGCATGGCCTAAAGTCAGTGAAGATATTTATGCCGTAGGAGCACCGGCCCGCTATAAAATGCAAGATAGCATAACCAAAGGTATTGTTAGCGCTCACCGCCACTTAAAGGTTGAGGCCTTGGTAGCTAATTATATTCAAGGCGATGTGCGAACAATTAAGGACAGTAACGGCGGCCCACTTCTGGATGGAAACGGCAATATTGTAGGCATAACAAAATCAGCGTTGTATCAATTTGACTCAGAAAGCGACTCGGGGTTGAATTTGTTTATTCCTATTGGAGAAGCCTTGGATTATCTTCATATTGATTTAATAGAACCATAACATTTTTCATGGGCTTGACTTAGGGTCAGGACCTAGCTTATGTGATTGGTTTGTATTAGC
>JAGLKS010000082.1 GCA_023140905.1 Alphaproteobacteria bacterium
ATACAGCACCATCATCTTGCAGATCAGCGGCAGCCTCTTGCCCCATCGTTAACGGAGCAAAATATTTTTCTATAGCAGAAAATTCATCCATGTTTTTTGCTTTCTTATCCCCTACCACTTTATCCCCTGTCACAGACATATCCATGATGAACCGGACCATGTCCATGGCCAACTTGCAACTCCCCTGAAGATTTAAGCGCGTTGGTTAAAAAAATCTTTGCCTTTTCACAAGCTTCCGATATGCGTTCTCCTTTGGCTAAATACGCTGCTATTGCCGAAGAAAGCGTACACCCTGTTCCATGTATATTAGGTGTATCAACACGCAGTGCCCTGAACATTCGCACACCGCCTCCGCGTATAGCAAGAACATCGCATGCATAAACATCTTTTAAATGTCCCCCCTTCAGTAACACAGCATTACTTCCCAAAGACAAAAGATCTAACGCCGCGTCTTCCATATCCAACACAGCTTTACGTGAAAGTTTTTCTGCTTCCGGGATATTTGGCGTAATTACATCAGCCAAAGGAATTAGCCGCTCTTTTAAGGCTTCAATAGCTCCTGTGCTAATCAAAGGATCACCACTTGTTGACACCATCACTGGATCAAGCACCACGAATTCCGGCTTATATTTCTCCAGAGCATCCGCAACATGGCAAATAATATCAGGTTGAGACAGCATACCGATCTTTACAGCAGAAACATTAATATCTTCGAAAATAGCATCAATCTGCGCACGTACAAACTCTGCCGGAACATCGTGAACACCACAAACACCTTGAGTATTTTGCACTGTCAGAGCAGTAATCGCCGCCATGCCGTAACATCCAAGAGCGGCAAAACTCTTTAAGTCAGCCTGAATCCCTGCCCCACCGGAAGGATCAGAACCGGCAATACTTAAAACATTAGGGATATTTTTTTTGTTCTTACCGGTAATACTCATTAGCTGTTTAGCCCCGCGCATCCTTTACTATATTCACAAAATCTTGTGTTGCTTTTTTGGGGTCATCAGCCCCGACTACCGCACGGATCATAGAAACACCATGTGCCCCTGCCCTTATGACAGCAGCCGCATTATCAGGTGTTACACCACCAATCCCGACAACAGGGACAGGTGCTGTACGTACTAAATTCTTGAACCCTTCAATTCCTAATACGTCCTTCTCCGGCTTAGTCAATGTCGGATATACCGGCCCTGTCCCAATGTAATCAACTATCTTCGGATCAACTTTAGCATAATGCTCCGGCGTAAAAGCCGTTAGCCCAAGAATCTTATCCTCTCCGATAAGCGCGCGCGCTTCTTGTGCGGCCATATCTTCCTGCCCAACATGAACACCATCAAGATCAAGTGCTACCGCCAACTCTACATAATCATCCAAAACAAAAGCAACATCACTATAAGAATAAGAATTAGCTAAAATATTAGCGATTTGCTGTGCCTGATATTCGACAACAGCCAAAGGATCAATCTTGTTTCTGAGTTGCAAGAATGTCGCTCCACCTTCAAGCACCGCATATGTAATATCTTCGACAGATCGCCCGGCGCAAACTGATGGGTCGATAATCACATAAACTGATAAATCAAAATTCTTTCGCATCGCTATACCTTTAACTAATTTTAGTTAACTGGTACAGCCCCTAAAATTTATCTAAAATTTTATTTTCTTAACTTTTTCTTTAATTTTAAAGAGTAAAACCATCTATATAGGGCGGATAATTTACGCTTTTCTTATTTTCAAAATTCCTTCTTCTGCGTTCCTTAGTTGTTACAGACAGTTTTCACAAAATACCTTATGGGGCAAGATTATGAATATGGCACTTTATTCCCGGAATTTTTCCGGCACAGGCATCAAAACACCATTTGACCAAATGCGCGCCAATGCCATGATTAATGCACGTCACGATACACGCGGCATGAGCATCCTTATTTTCAATGTAAATTATTTTCTGCAAGAAGCCCGTCATCAAGATTTATATTATGTCTTAAGCACATGGGCCATTGAACCAATGAGACGCTCCCCTGCTAAGTTTAAAAGATATCCTGAAGCAGGGAAAAAAGCACTTTATAAACGTGTTGATATTTGCAAAAGAAATTTCTATATGGCTCGCCACATCCATGATTGCTTTGTTGATAAAATCGTAGAGCATATGATGATTGCCATTGATAATGAATTATCGCTCATATGTCCAGATATCAAACATTCCGATATGCGCTGCGCATAATATAGTGGTTTCACTTAATAATAGTAAGCGCCGCATCGACCAAAGCCGCCTGCTCTTCCCTGTGACGGGAAAGCAATCCTGTCGCCGGAACAGAAGACGCTATGCGCCCGACATATACGGGACGGGAAAATTTATGCTTAATCGAAATAAGAACAGCTTCAATGCGCCGGTCCATATAAGACCATGCGCCCTGATTTTCAGCTTCTTCCTGACACCAAACGACCTCCGCACTTTTATAAGGTTTAAGCGCTTGTATAAGAGCTTTTTCAGGGAATGGATAAAGCTGTTCAACACGTAAAATAGCAATATCCTTAATGTCGCGATTACGACGCTCTTGTAAAAGATCGTAATAAACTTGGCCGCTACACAAAATAACACGATTAATTTTATTTGCCGAAACCAGCTTATCTGGCTCAACTTCATCAATAACACAATGGAAAGAAGAACCTTCAGCAAACATATCCAACGATGACACAGCCATCTTATGCCTGAGCAAAGATTTTGGGGTCATCATGATAAGAGGTTTTCTGAAATCCCTGTGCATCTGACGGCGTAGCACATGAAAATAATTAGCTGGAGTTGTGCAATTACAGACCTGCAAGTTATCATCGCCACAAAGCTGCAAGAATCGCTCAAGCCGAGCGGATGAATGCTCTGGTCCCTGACCATCAAGCCCGTGAGGCAAAAGCACAACCAGACCGGACATACGCAACCACTTGCTTTCTCCTGAAGAAATAAACTGATCGAATATAACTTGTGCGCCATTAGCAAAATCGCCGAATTGTGCTTCCCATATAGTTAATGTGTTTGGATCAGCTAAAGAATACCCATACTCAAATCCTAAAACAGCTAATTCGGAAAGAGGGCTATCATGCACTTCAAATCTGGGTTGTCCGGATTTTACATGTTTAAGTGGTACATACTTCCACTCATTTTCCTGATTATACCAAATGGCATGGCGTTGTGAGAATGTACCTCGCCCAACATCTTCTCCTGATAAACGCACTGCATAACCATCATTTAAAAGAGTTCCAAAGGCCAGTGCTTCAGCCGTAGACCAGTCAATACCGCCCTCCCCGGACTTAAACATTTTACGTTTATTTTCAACGACACGGATCAATTTCTTATTAAGCGGGAAATCTTCCGGTAACCGCGTTAATACATCTCCAATACGCTTAAGTTCTGATCTGGACACAGCCGTATCACCATGACATGCATCATCACAAGCACTTTTCAAGCCCTTCCATGCTCCTTCAAGAAACCATGCTGAATTTGGTTTATACTCGGATACAGCAGCAAATGCATCATTAAGCATAGCACTAAAATCATCTTGCATCTGCTTGACTTCTTCTTCACTGACTAAGCCCTCAGCTAGCAATCGCGCTGCGTATTTAGTGCACGTCGTCTCTTGCTCTTCAATTTTTTTATACATTAATGGCTGCGTGAAAGCAGGCTCATCCCCTTCATTATGACCATAACGACGATAACAGAAAATATCTATCACAACGTCTTTTCTGAATTTCTGACGAAACTCTGTGGCCACTCGCGAAACGTGCACAACAGCCTCGGCATCATCCCCATTCACATGAAAAATGGGAGCATCAAGCATCTTCACAACATCCGTACAATATGGCCCGGAACGTGAAAATTTCGGCATTGTGGTAAAGCCAATCTGATTATTGATAACGATATGGAGTGTTCCACCAACACGATAACCCGGCAAATCCGAAATCATAAATGTCTCGGCAATAACCCCCTGTCCTGCAAAAGCAGCATCACCATGAAGCAAAAGCGGCATCACTTCCCTAGCACCCAAATCTTTCTTTTGAATCTGCTTGGCGCGCACTTTTCCAATAACAACCGGATTAACAAATTCAAGATGTGACGGATTCGATGCTAAAGATAAATGAATGTTATTACCATCAAAGTCCCGATCGCTAGATGTTCCCAAATGGTATTTCACATCCCCTGATCCCAAAACATCCTGGGGTAAATAAGATTGTCCCTGAAATTCAGAAAATATCGCTGCATAAGGCTTACACATAACATTAGCCAAAACATTTAAACGCCCGCGATGCGCCATCCCTATCACAATTTCCTCAAGGCCCAATTGTCCACCGCGTTTCATAATCTGTTCAATGGCTGGAATAAGAGCCTCCCCGCCATCAACACCAAAGCGTTTTGTTCCCGGATATTTTTTATGTAAGAACTTCTCGAATCCTTCCGCTGCGATCAAACGCTCAAGAATGGCGCGCTTCCCACGATAGGTAAATTCTGTTTTATTCCGTATTTCTTCAATCCGGTCCGTGATCCATTTCCGCTCCTTCGGATCACTAAGGTGCATATATTCCACTCCGACCGTGTCAGTATATATCTCCTTTAATGCACCAACAATCTCCCGCAAAGTCGCACATTTCAATCCCAACATGTCATCAACAACAATCGGGCGATCATAATCATCTTCCGTAAATCCATAATATTCAGGTGTTAGCTCTGGATGGGGCTTAGACTTTTTCATTCCCAACGGATCCAAGTTAGCCAATAAATGCCCGCGGAAACGATATGAACGAATAAGCATCAACGCTCGAATGGAATCTAATGCAGCTTGTTTGGAATCCCCTGAACAATAACGCTGCTCTTCTGCAACATGCGGCGCAGAACTACCAAACTTACGCTCTTCCTTTGCGTTTTCCGCAGGAGTCCAGCTAGCTCCAGCCATATCCTTAAGAAACGTAATTTCATTGTCATTTAATTCCTTGAAAAAACCACCCCAACTTTCATCTACGTTCGCTGGATTAATCAAATATTGTGTATAAAGATGTGCAATATATTCTGCATTAACGCCATTTACAAATGTATTGTCCTGGTCGTTTTTGGCCATAACATACAACCTTTTCTTTTTTTAAAGAATCAAATATACAAAGCTTAGTGTAACCCTTGCACAAACAGGATCACCAAACTAGTTTAGAATGATTTTGTTTTAGAATTTATAATCTTAGAAATGATAGTCCAGAACTTAATCTGAATAAGAAAAACAAGAATCGATAAATTATGAATCCAAGGCTTTTTTCATAACGTCCGAAATACGTGCAATAGCAGAGTCTTCGGTAGCACTAACATTCATTGGATGATGTGCCTCTTGACCTTTAGTCCCTGGAATCATCCGAGAAATCTCAGCAATGATTTTTACAATTATACCATCTCCAGCATCCATATCGTCACCTTCTCCAAACTCACCATAAGCATGTGCGACCTCTGACGCTACACTAAGACATACGCGTATATAATCCTTTATTTCTTCGCTATCTACCTGTGTTTTAAGCGTTACAATAGCTTTCTCGCATAATGGCTCTATATTAAAAACGCCTTGGCTCCAACTCTCCCATTTGTCCTTGGAAGCCAATAAAGATTCAACAACTTCATGCGCCAACAAGCCGTTTTCTTCTTTCTTTTGCATCACGCTTAAAAGCGTTTTTTCAAGAGCCTGCGTTTCCAGCTTATCATCCTGTTCACCACTTTCATCTTCGCTATAGCTAACATGCAGACCAATACGATAAGGCAAACTAATAATCAACTCCGCGTCTTCAGGAGTAAAAGAGGAAAGTATTGTCATGATAAATAACCCTGTTCTTGCTAATTAATTAAACAATTAAATGTAGAAGCTCTTAAATAAACACATCAAACATACATAGTATTCAAAGCATGCGCGATCTTTTGTAAAGAAGCACGCTCGGCCATAGAAATATTGAGAAATCGATCCCACCCGTTAACGACCATCCCAAGCTTGGCCGCTTTTGAACGACTTTGCATATATGAAAGATAGATTTTTATTTTATCAATGACAGACACAGAGCTATCATATTCACGGAAAGCTAAAGCAACCGACTCGCCGACTTCCATCAAACAACGCTTAAAAGCGTTCACTTCCTTAACATCAACGATATTTGTAAGAATATATACAGCTCTAGCACATTCTTCTTCGATCATATTCAATTCACTGGACCATTCCAGCCACTCGCTCTTACGTGATACAGTCTCGCCAATAATATATTGTGCTGTCTCTGCACCAAAAACTTCCTGAGAATATGCCGTAATCAT
>JAGLKS010000083.1 GCA_023140905.1 Alphaproteobacteria bacterium
GGGAAGCTGTAGGTATTCCAAAATCAGAACTGAATTTCCTAGATGTGCCAAAAGAAGATCTAGCTCATTATTCAGACAGAACAATTGATCTGGAATACCGTTTCCCGTTCTCTGCACCTGAGTTTGACGAGCTTGAAGGGATTGCTCATCGCGGATGCTTTGATTTAACGCAGCATCAGGAATTTTCCGGTACAAAGCTGGAATATTTCGACCAGCCGACGAATAGACGCTTTATGCCGCATGTGATCGAGCCTTCAACAGGGTTAACACGCGGGGTTCTGGCTCTTATTTGTCAGGCTTATACGGTTGATGAAAGCCGTCCATCCGGTGTTTATCTTGACTTTAAGCCTTCTATGGCTCCGAAAAAGGCGGCTATTCTACCGTTAACAGCTAAAGATAAACATGTGCCGATAGCGCAAAAACTTTATATGGAGTTGCGCGAGGATTATAATGTGGATCTTGATATTAAACAAAACATCGGTAAGCGTTATGCGCGTCAGGATGAAATTGGTACACCATTCTGTTTCACAATTGACAATGAAACTTCTGCCGATCAAAGCGTGACAGTTCGTCACCGTAACACGATGGTTCAAGAGCGCGTTGCTTTGGATAAAGTTAAAGATTTCCTACGGGAGCATATCAAAGCGTAAAGCTTGGGCATCACGCAAAACGGCATGAGCTTCCGCTGTGTCTGAGTTGTCTTTATTGCGCAATGTGATTCCCGACAATAAACGGCTATGGCCTTTCTTATGTTTCCACGCACGGATAATAACGCGTTTGGCGGGTTGTTCCGGTTTAGTGTAAATCGGAAAGATTTCTATAGCACCAAAACGGCGTTTGCCGTGTATGCTGTATAAGCTATGAATAATAGAGTCACACTGGCCAGCTTCATGAATAATCGTAAACGACCCTTGTCCCTTAATGTAATGCCACGCGCAATCAATCCAGCTTCTTAACGTCATGTCATTATCTAAATGTCCCATAGCCTGTGCTTTAGCCGGAGAAGGGGAATGTTTATGTGTACCGGCTTCTTTATATGGAGGATTGCAAATGACATGGTCAAATGTTCCAACATCATGGGCATTAAGGTCACGAATATCGGCGCATAAGAAAGAGCTGCGCTCGGCCATGTTGTTCAAAGCAGCATTTTTTATGGCTAAGTCAATATGATCGGTTTGGATATCAACCCCTAGTAATGATGTATCATCAATCCTATAGAGCGCGCATAGTCCCGCACTACCAACGCCGCAACCTAAATCCAAAACATTTTCTTGCGCTTTAACGGGACATGCCGCAGCCAGCATAACGCTATCCATAGATGTGCGAAAACCGCCCGGAGCTTGGTAAAGCTGGACATGTTTGTCTAATATAGTGATAAGGTTACTATCATTCTCATTCTCATTCATAAAGCACTATATAGTGAAGTTATTTTAAAGCAAAGCTTAGGATTTGTCATTAAGGACTTTTCCGGGCGTTGATATTTGTGTCAGCATCATCAAATCCAGAGGTTGGGCGAGAAGGCCATCAAGCGGGCTTTTGATCGTACTAAGGCTATTCCTCTGATAACTCTCATTAAAAGAACTGTCATTTTGTTCTTTTGTCTTTTTAAAGATAGAAGAATGCTCGTTTTGAACATCATTAAGCAGATTTTGCCTTTCAGCATTCTGATAAAGAGATTGTGCATATGAAGAACGCAATTGTGTTGCTTCACGCATAGCTTGGGCGCGTTGCATAATAATATTATCAGACATGCTGCGTGAGGGGGAATACAGGTTGTTTGCTGTATT
>JAGLKS010000084.1 GCA_023140905.1 Alphaproteobacteria bacterium
ATGCTGTTAAAATTAAGGGTATCAAAAGTGAAGTTGCCGGCCAAGCAGATTGCTTATTATTTCCAAACTTAGAGGCTGGTAATGTATATTACAAAGCAATGACAAAACTTGTGAAAGCACACGCTGCAGCTATGGTTGTTGGTGCAAGAGTTCCAGCTATTTTACCTTCACGTGGAGATAGCCACGAGAGCAAGCTTTACTCAATTGCTTTAGCATCATTAAATGCATAACGGAGAAATTTTATGAAAATAGCATTAGCATCAGATCATGCCGGATTTGAACTTAAAGAGATGATAAAACCGTTTCTTAAAGATTACGAAGTAACAGATTTTGGCGCAAATTCATCCGAATCAATCGATTATCCTGATACAGGATTCAGTGCAGCAGAAGCAGTTTCTCGCGGTATTTGTGATCGTACGATAATTATCTGCGGAAGCGGAATTGGGATGAGTATTGTGGCTAACAAAGTTAAGGGAATCAGAGCTGCTTTGTGTCAAACTGTGGAATTTGCCAAACTTTCCAGACAGCATAACGATGCAAATGCTTTGATTTTATCAGGAAGATTTATTTCTTCATACTTAGCAAAAGATATTATTAATGTATGGCTGACAACTGAATTTGAAGGTGGCAGACATCAGAAAAGATTAGATAAAATTACTGAATATGAGAATAGTAATTAATTTGGGAGGCAATAATGCAAATTATCAAAAAACAAGATAGAGAATTATACAACGCTATGCAAGGCGAATTGGTAAGACAAACCGAAAACTTAGAACTTATTGCTTCAGAAAATTTTGTATCTCGTGCTGTTTTGGAAGCAGCAGGTTCTGTTTTAACCAATAAATATGCCGAAGGTTATCCTTATCGTTGGAGTAAAAAAACAGGTGAAATAAATTATAATCTCTATGGCCGTTATTATGGCGGTTGTGAACATATTGATGAAGTGGAAAAACTAGCTATCGAGCGAGCGAAAGAACTTTTTGGTGCGGAACATGTAAATGTTCAACCTCACTCCGGTTCTCAGGCAAATATGGCCGCTTACTTTGCTTTAGTTAAACCTGGTGATACAGTTCTTAGTTTAGAACTTTCTCACGGTGGACACCTTACTCACGGACATCCATTAAGCTTTTCCGGCTCTTTATATGACATCATTTCTTATGGAGTGGATGCAGAAACGGAAGAATTTGATTATGATGTAATTAGAAAACTGGCATTTGAGCATAAACCAAAAATGATTATTACCGGTGCAAGTGCTTATGCTAGAAAGATAGATTTTGCGAAATTCCGCGAAATTGCTGATGAAGTTGGAGCAAAATTATTTGTAGATATGGCTCACATCGCAGGTTTGGTAGCTGCCGGATTACACCAGAATCCAATCCCTTATGCTGATGTGGTTACAACTACAACTCACAAAACCTTGCGTGGTCCTCGTGGCGGAATGATTCTTTGCAAAGAAAAATTTGCCAAAGATATCGATCGCGAAGTTTTCCCGGGAATTCAAGGTGGACCTCTTATGCATGTGATTGCTGCCAAAGCAGTCGCCTTTAAAGAAGCGCAGGAGCCGGAGTTTGCCAGCTATCAGAAGCAGGTCATCGTCAATGCACAGGCAATGGCAAAAGTGGTTCTTGATCGTGGTTATAAAGTGGTCTCCGGCGGTACAGATAATCATCTGTTCCTGTGGGACCTCACATCGAAAAGCTTAACCGGCAAAGTCGTTGAAGCCGAGTTAGGCAAGGCGCATATTACGGTTAATAAAAATGCAGTGCCGAATGATCCGCAGTCGCCATTTGTTACCAGTGGTATACGTGTAGGTACGCCAGCGATGACGACACGCGGTTTTTCTGAGCAGGATTCAACCGACCTGGCGACCTGGATGTGTGACATCATCGACAGCATCGATAATGATTTGGCGGACACGAGCATCGTAGATAGCGTTCGTGAAAAAGTCACAGCAATCTGTGCACGTTTGCCCGTTTATGAGAGCTAGGGAACTAAAATCGTACTTACGATAACGAAAAGATATGTACTGCCCATTCTGTTCAGCACCTGATACACGCGTAATCGATTCACGATTAGCCAACGATGGCGATCAGGTTCGTCGGCGGCGTGAATGCGTTTCATGCAATGAACGTTTCA
>JAGLKS010000085.1 GCA_023140905.1 Alphaproteobacteria bacterium
TATTAATGATTTGTCTGATACGTCTCCTGAAAATATTTTTGTTAAAGACAATACAAAAGAGATATTTGAACATCATTTTGCTCGTGAAACATTTGATATAAGCTATGAGCGAGATCGTGTCGTGTATCATAGTTTTGTCCGTAATTATCTCCATAATAATTTAGCGTCTATTTCTATTACAAAGCACTATGTTGATGCACAAAAGTTTTCAATGAATTTTCCGGAAATTTTAAAAGGCCCCTTCATTCTAAGCTGTGACAAGGACTATGTTAATATTGACAAAATGTTTCAAGATAGGCATCAGGATAACGCTTTGTTCCAAAATAGGATTATTGATTTTGAACAATTTTCATTCTATGGCCTTAATAGTCCAGAGGTAGATAATTATGCCTTCCTAGAGAATCAAAAATCTGTGCAAGAGGAGGATTTGTTTAACAATGTGGGTGATGAGCATGTCTATACGGGCCTCGAAAACCAATTGTTGATTGAAACTGCCAACAGGTTAAAAAATTGGGCGCAATAAAAGAATGTGATGCAAATTACTATATACTTGATTCTTAAAAAATTCATTGACGCAATTCTGTACTGTTCTTAAGTTGAACTACTATAAAAATAATAAACATTAAAGTGAATGTGAAAAACAAGCATGGCAAGTTTTGACTTCATAGAAGCATCAGCAAAGGGATATGAGTTTTCATGGCGTGAGCGCTCTTATTTGTTGCGTGCGGCTATTCCTCTTATTTTGGTTAAATTTTTTTGTACCTTAGCTATTTATTTTTTTAATATTCCAAATCAGAGTTTATTAAGCGGGTTTGTTCATATACCGGCTTATGTGGTTGAGGCTCTGTATATGATTAGCGTTATTCGCTTTATTGTTTTTCGAGAGCCGCTTTTTAATTTTAGAGCGATGGCTCAGTTTGTTATTAATATGAAAAGCGAAACAAAAGATAAAAGTAGTTCTTCGGCACAACACAAGGTTGTTTCTAATGAAAAGACGCAGATGTTTAAAGCCGGGGTGGTATTCTATTTGCTTATTAAAACAATTCAAACAGCAATGACCGGTGCGTTACTTGAATATAGCCAGACGATTGATCCACAAGCATCATCGCAGGTAACGCCACCAAATATGCTCAGCGTGTTATTTGCCCTGATCGTAGTTGCGGGAATGTTATGGGCGTTTCGTCTGATTTGGTTATATATTCCAGTGACGCTGGGCTATTCAATAAAGGGATTTTTGGCGCACGCAAAAGGGATGATGAGTTCTTTTAGCATGTTTGCAACATGGTTTATGTGCTATCTGCCGCTTGTTGTTTTATTTACCGGGGTTTTTATGGTTGTTGATATGGTTATCCCTTCAGACACAATATTGCAGGTTATTATACATGATGTTATCAGAATTTCCGGGGAAATTATGATTGCGGTGGTGCAAATAACAGCTATGACGTTTGGCTTTGTTGAGCTATTAACGGGTCGCCGGATGAAGTAAGTCGGATGAATCAGGTAAGCATAAATCGCTAAAAGAGGACTATAATGAAAGTCTATGTTACGGATTTAGAAAAAACGCAGCATGAATTAGAAGCTGTGGAAGGCTGGCGGCTTATGGAGATTATTCGCGAATATAATTTGCCAATTAAAGCAGAATGCGGTGGGGCATGTGCTTGTGCTACGTGCCATGTCTATGTTGATGATGATTGGATGGATAAAATCCCAGAAATGCGTGAAGATGAAGAAGAAATGCTGGATTCTGCTTTTGATGTTCAAGATAATTCCCGTTTATCCTGTCAGATTATCTTAAATGAAAATTTGGATGGTCTATGTGTGACGTTAGCAAAAAATCCAGATTAGTATTCCCATCGGGGATAGTCAAAATCCCTCGCTTTATAGGCGAGGGTTGTTTAGGTTTTAGAGACACTTAATCAATGAGTTTGGCAATATCAGGGCAGTTTTCTTCGCCTATTCTTTGGTCATGAATGACATCTTCTTCTGTGTAATCATCCAGCCATAAAGCTTGCGGGTTGCTTTTGAGAATAATTACGCCGCCCAGTTCTTCTACATTGGGCGCACGGTGTTTCTTCAAAATAACCAAACCATTGCTTTTACTCGTGCTATCAGGTCTTGTTGTCTTGTTTTCAAGGCCTGTTACGCTGATGATTTCAAGTTTACCGCGTTTTGTAGACATAGCTATGCGTGAACGACCATCATCTGACAAGCCTTCCATTGCTTTTTTGTGAATCCACCAAGCTTCTTCAAGAGGAATGGAAAATGCTTTATAGCCTAGAATTGTCCGGTTCTGGAATATATATTTAGGCTTAACACTACATCGGTTTAGCTCTTGATGCAGAATATGCAAAACTTTAGGATCGTCATTAACACCGGAGATTATCGGTGTTTGATTTTGTATTGTAACAAAGCTCAATGATTTAAGAGCTTCAAGCGCTCTTGTACTTTCATTCATCCATTTAAAGCCCGTACCACTGTCATTTTCTACGTAATTTCCATTCTCATCCCGGAATAAAAATTCATCAGGGTGAGAGTAATGGATAACGAAATTTATACGCATATCCGGGTATTTTTTACGTACGATTGAAAGTGTTTCAATAAAGGCATCATCAATACGTTCGGGCATGAATGATAATTCTCTGGTACCAATGCGGGCAATTTGCACATTAGCGCTGCCTATGGCATCGAGATATTCGAATATTCGTCTGTTACTAAGAGTGAGAGGGTCGCCACCTGAAATAAGAGCTTCACGAATCGGAAGAATTTTTTCTCCTGTTTCGGGATCAATGCTGTTATTATCAGCAACTTTTTTGTTCTGCTCTATAATATAGTTCTTAAGTGCTTCCGGCTTTGCAACGAATTTTCCTGTCAGGCTTGCACCGTCAATGAAGTCATTACGATAACAATGCGCGCACATTCCAGCGCAGCCTGGTGCAGCTAAAATCAGAACAGTTTCATCATATTTATGCAAAACTCCACCATGTAATCCGTCTCCTTCAGGAGAATAGCTTAGTTGACTGGATGGGTCCGCTTCACCGCTCATATCCGTGAAGGACGAAAGTCTTGGAGAAATAATTTTTCCAGCAGCTTTGCTAGGAGGCATTTTAGGAACCAAAACTTTTCCATCCGGTGATTTGTATTCTTTGCCAGCGGCTATGGCTGTGTAATGCTCATTGGTTTTGAAACGGACGTCACGGTTTGTGTTATCTGCCTGAATTTCTTTAAGAGCGTTAAATTCTTCTTCATCGATTAATTCACTCATGATTGAAGAAATTTTAGAATCCCCGATGTTTCCCCCTGCAATTTTTGGCAAAGCAGCCATGTTTGATTCAGGAATAATAGGTGCATCAGAGGAGGTCAATTTTTGTGCGTGACTTGACATTTCCAAACCCTTTCTTTGCACGGTCTGCGTGCAATACAAATTGTGAATGTTACAAAAACGCTCGAAGTCTAACATGATATTCTGAAATATTACACTCCTTTGTTGTGGAGTTTTTGCTTAAGGAGACGTGTCTCTAAGTTATTGAACGGGGTGCTAAGCTTTAATTATGGCTAGATCAAGGATAAATAGCATGCTTATCATAAACTGTTGCACTTCAAGTTGTTTTCACAAATAAATACATCTGGATGAGGTATCTTGTTAAATTTCTCTTGAAACTTCTAAAAACAGGCGTTAATAGTTATCTCTGCATGGAGGAGGCTCCACGCATGGAAGGGGTTTCTGGGCCTTGCTTTGGAAAAAGAAGGCGGAAAACCTGCTTGTTAAACCATAAAAGAGAAAAGGAGATACGAAAATGAACTTTCGTCCTTTACATGATCGCGTTCTAGTTCGTCGCGCGGAAGCTGAAACAAAAACAGCAGGCGGCATTATTATCCCAGGTACAGCAGAAGAAAAACCGTCAGAAGGTGAAATCGTTGCCGCAGGTAGTGGTTACATTAATGATGATGGTCAGGTTCGTGCGCTGGATGTGAAAGTAGGAGATCGTGTGATCTTCTCTAAATGGGCCGGCACAGAAGTCACTATTGATGGTGAAGATCTGATGGTTATGAAGGAGTCCGATATTATCGGAATCGTTGGCTAGAAGCGTTCCGCATTTCCACGTGGACAGTGTCAGACATTGCTTATGTATTATACTTATGTGTTTTATATGTGCGTTTTGTCTTCCTAGCCGCGAAAAATGCGCTTTGCTTTGTAATGCTTAAATAAATAATGATTAAACAAATATAAATATAGATAAGAATTCATTTTCTAAGGAGAATAATTATGAGTGCTAAAGATATAATTTTTGAAGATAAAGCACGTGGAGAGTTGCTTAAGGGCGTAGATGCTATCGCTAATGCAGTGAAAGTAACTTTGGGACCCAAAGGCCGCAACGTTGTGATTGAAAAATCATTTGGTGCACCACGTACAACTAAAGACGGAGTGAGTGTTGCTAAAGAAATTGAACTAAAAGACAAGCAACAAAATATTGGTGTGCAGCTAATCCGTGAAGTGACTTCCAAAACTAACGATCATGCAGGTGATGGTACAACAACCGCGGCTGTATTGGCTCAGGCGATTGTTCGCGAAGGTGTGAAAGCTGTTTCATCGGGCCGTAATCCTATGGATTTGAAACGCGGTATTGATAAAGCTGTTATTGCTGTTGTTGAAGATATTGCAAAGCGTGCTAAAAACGTGAAAAGCAATGAGGAGATTAAACAAATTGGTACGATCTCTGCGAATGGCGAAGCTGAAATTGGTGAAATGATTGCTGAAGCAATGGATAAAGTTGGTAATGAAGGCGTTATCACAGTTGAGGAAGCTAAATCCCTTAACAACGAACTTGAAATTGTTGAAGGTATGCAGTTCGATCGTGGTTATTTATCACCATATTTCATTACAGACGCAGACAAAATGATTTGCGAAATGGAGAATCCGTATATTTTGCTGCATGAAAGCAAGCTTGGTAATTTGCAATCCATGTTGCCTATTTTGGAAGCGGTTGTGCAATCTTCCCGCCCTTTATTGATTGTCGCTGAAGACGTTGAAGGTGAAGCTTTGGCAACGCTTGTTGTTAACAAACTACGTGGTGGATTGAAAATTGCTGCGGTAAAAGCACCGGGATTTGGTGACCGCCGTAAATCAATGCTTCAAGACATGGCTATCTTAACAGGAGGTCAGGTTGTAAGTGAGGATCTTGGTATTAAGCTTGAAGACGTAACCCTTGATATGCTTGGGTCAGCGAAGAAAGTTTCGATCACTAAAGACGATACAATAGTTGTTGATGGTGCCGGTGATAAAGGCGATATCGAAGCACGTTGCGGCCAAATTCGCAAACAAATCGAAGATACAACAAGTGACTATGATAGTGAAAAACTTCAAGAACGCTTGGCTAAGCTATCCGGCGGTGTTGCCGTTCTTCGTGTTGGCGGTATCACTGAAGTTGAAGTGAAAGAACGCAAAGATCGTGTTGATGATGCACTTCATGCTACGCGTGCAGCTGTTGAAGAAGGTGTTGTTGCCGGTGGTGGTGTTGCTCTTCTTTATTCTGCTGCTGTCCTTGATAAACTTGAAGGTGATAATGAAGACCAAAAAGTCGGCATCGAAATTATCGTAAGTGCTTTGCAAGCTCCTGTGCGTCAGATTTGTGCAAATTCCGGTGAAGAAGGTGCTGTCATTGTTGGTAAGCTTTTGGAGCAAAAAGACGTTAATTATGGCTTTGATGCACAAAAAGGCGAGTATGCCGACATGGTTAAAGCCGGTATTATTGACCCTGCTAAAGTGGTTCGTACGGCTTTACAAGATGCAGCAAGTGTTGCAGGTTTGTTGATTACAACGGAAGTTGTTATTACAGACGCTCCGGCTGATGATGATGCAGGTGCTGCCGCCGCGATGGGTGGCATGGGCGGAATGGGTGG
>JAGLKS010000086.1 GCA_023140905.1 Alphaproteobacteria bacterium
AAGTCCTTACTCCACCGGAAGTAAATTTCTCGAATGATAACAAACATATAAGCATTCATGATTTTGCGGATGTCAAAGGACAGGAAAGCGCAAAACGAGCGTTAGAGATTGCTGCTGCTGGTGGACATAATGTTTTGATGGTCGGCCCTCCGGGGAGCGGAAAATCTATGTTGGCATCTCGTGTGCCGGGGATTTTACCGCCCTTAAGCGCGAAAGAGGCGCTGGAGATTTCCATGATTCACTCTATTGTCGGGGTATTGCCTGAAGGCGGGCTAGTGCGTGAGCGTCCCTTTAGAAGCCCGCATCACAGTGCTTCGCAACCTGCGCTGATTGGGGGAGGGCAAAAGGCTAAGCCGGGGGAAATATCTTTAGCGCATAATGGTGTGTTGTTTCTTGATGAATTCCCGGAATTTGCACGATCTACTTTGGAGGCTCTGCGCCAGCCCTTAGAAACCGGTGATGTTCTTGTAGCGCGGGTAAATGCTCACGTTCGTTATCCGGCACGTTTCCAGCTTATCGCAGCGATGAATCCATGCCGGTGCGGATATCTGGGTGATAGTGAGCTGGCTTGTAGCAAGGCGCCACGCTGCGCGGTTGAATATCAGTCTAAAATATCCGGCCCGCTGATGGATCGTATTGATATTCATGTTGATGTTCCGGCAGTCAAAGTTTCAGATTTGCAAAGCGACACAGCGAAAAGTGAAGTGTCCGCGGTTATTGCTGAACGTGTAGAAAAAGCTCGGATGGTTCAAAAGCAACGCTATGAAACGATTCTACGGGAATATAATGGGGATTCGGGTAAGATAGCTGATAGGGAACGTAATTTTATTAATGCGCGGCTAGATGGAAAAATGCTCGAAACTGTGACGCAAATGGAAGATTCAGCGCGTCAAATGTTAATGCGTTCTGTTGAGCAGGCCAAGATATCTGCGCGTGGATATTACCGGATTTTAAGGGTTGCGCGTACGATTTCTGATTTAAATGGTGGTGCTGAATTGCTGTGTAAAACAGATATTGCCGAAGCTTTGAGCTATCGCCGCATAGCTCTGAATTAGGACATAAAACCTACACCCTCAAATAAATTTGTCTTTTATGGATGTTTTGAGCTATAATACTCTGTATGTGGTAGTAGCTTTTAAATGAGTATAAAAAGGGCTATTACTTAGAGAAACAAACCGCGCTTGGTTTGAAAATAACAAATAATCAAAGCGTGAGGGTGAAGTAGAGATGAGTTCAGGTTTAGCAGGCGCATTCAATGCATTAAACAAAGCCACGGGTTATGGTAAATCGCCTGGAGCTGATGCGTCTTCTCTTGATAGTTTTGTAAAGTCCGACCCAATGTTTGAAAAGCGTCCGACTGTCATCCAGTCATTGATGAAAGTTGATACCTCAAAACAAACTCTTATGAGTAAATTGCATCCAGAGACAAAAAATACTGTCTCGTCAATTACAGGCGGGATGAAACGTACTCCTGATCTTGCCCTTAAAGATGGTCAGGATGTTTCCCGCAATGCTTCTGTGGGCATGGAAGCTGCTAAAAACAAGAGGAATGAGATTAAGACAAATGTGGAGGGTGATAAGGTTGCGGCTACTAATGCGGTGAAGGATACGGCTAATAATATGGACATAGATCCTTCACAGGCTGAAAAAGATTTGGTTGGTACACCTTCCAGTGATATTGGCACATTGGCGGCAGGAGCGGCATTACTGGTAACAGGTGGTGGGTCTCTTGCTGTGCAGGCGGGTATAACAGTTTGGGCTTTGCTAGATGTAATTAGCAAAGAGCAGAAGAAACTTTCGCCTCAAAAACAAGAAGCTTTGCTCCAAAAAACAGTGGAAAGGGCTCAATCTAGTGGTCAAGCATCCCCGATAGGTGAAGCAGTGCGTGGTGGTTCGAAGGTTGCAAGTAATTTGGGAAATCTGAATGCAAAAGAATTTAAAGAGTTATTGAATGTTAAGATAGAAAATCTGCCGGAAATGAAAGACGCGGAAAACCAGATAGCAGCTCTTGAGGATGTTGAAGGTAATCACGATTCTGTCAAAAGACATTTTGGCGATAAAATAACGCTGGAAAAAATGGCAGTAGCAGGAATTGCGGAGCCTAAGGAACCTTTTGATCATATTAACGCTAGCTTGACAGGGGATAGTGTCGCAGGCGTTTTGGCGGTGAATGTAACTAAAGGGTTTACTTCGGATGTTCCTGAAGACCTTAAATCTAAACCTGTTTCTGAAGACTTTAAACTTCCTCCTCCAGAATTGGCACAAAGAGTCAATGCTTCATTGGGTACGATGAATGCATAAAAATAATTCTTTTGTATCTGTTTACACAAATCCATAATAAATTGAGTAAAACAGGGCATATTCTTTTTGAGCATGTTGTGCGCTACATTATGATTTTTTGAAAATCCGGCAATTTGTGTTTGCTATATAATGGATTTTTTCTATATTAAAAGGAACAGGGTGTTTGAATAACTATAAGAATTGATTCGTGGCATATTCTCATTCAAATAACAAAGTCGGAAATCTCTCTGAGCGTGCATTGGAACGCATAGAGGGGCTTGCCTTGTTGCCTACTCCCGAAAATTATGAGTTGTGGTTTGTTTATTTCTCCGGTGCAGACCCTGAACTTGTGAAAATTCTTGATGCTGCGGTGAAAGAGCGTGATGGAGAATTAGTTGATGAGGTGTGTTACGAAATTTTTCAGGAAACGCTGGGCGGTTTGCGCGAAGAAAAGAGAGTTATGCAAGCTGGTGACCAGATACAGCAGACTATCCATGATGTTAACAGTATTGTTACCTCTACTAAACGCAATGTACATGAATATAATGAGACGTTGGAGCGTGCTAATTTAGGGTTGCGTGAGGAAAAAAGTAAGGAGGAAATCTCTGAACTTCTTGCTGATATGATGGATGATACGCGCAGCATGATTAAGCTTAACTCAGATCTGGAGGGAACCTTAGAGGAATCCTCTCGTGTGATTGAAGATATGCGTCATGATTTGGAAATTGCTCGTAAAGAAGCGATGACAGATCCTTTGACCGGGCTTGCCAACAGGAAGGCTTTTGACAACGAAGTATATCGACTTATAACTTTAGCTAATGAAAATGCCGATTACAGTTTTTCAGTAATTTTGATGGATATCGATTTCTTTAAGAACTTCAATGATACATTCGGGCATCAGGTCGGAGATCAGGTTTTAAAGCTGGTTTCCAGAACCTTAAAACAAGGCGTTAAAGGGCGTGATACGACTGTGCGTTACGGTGGTGAGGAATTCGCGGTTCTTTTGCCGGGGACAAATATTGTCGGGGGAACAAAAGTTGCTGAAATATTACGTCAGGAAGTTGAAAAAAAAGAGGTTATTAATCGTTCAACAGGCAGAAAGATTGCTAAAATAACTCTTTCGGCAGGTGTAACAGAATATAGAAAAGGCGAAACGGTGGAATCCTTGATTGAACGTACCGATAAGGCGCTTTATTCTGCCAAAAATAAAGGACGGAACCGGGTTATCTCGGCGCGTACTCTGGCTTAATAACAGCAAAGCGTATCCATTTGGTGAATATGAATGGGGTGGCCGTGACTAACTATGCAGCTATCCCCATTATTTTATTAATGAATAATATAGACGCTTGCACTTTACATTGATTCCAGCCATCTATTAAGGATGCAAAATATTTATGAAATAGATGATTCGCCGGAGAATTTTAGTTCTGATGCACGATTTTCCTATCTTGACGCTTTGAATGTCAATCAACGCACAGCGGTTGAAGGGCTGGAGGGGGCATGGTTAGTACTGGCCGGTGCGGGGACCGGGAAAACGCGTGTTCTTACAACACGTTTGGCACATTTACTGAATACGGGTAACGCTTATCCTTCTCAGATTCTCGCCGTGACTTTTACAAATAAAGCAGCATTGGAGATGAAAGAGCGTATAAGCGCAATGATGGGCGGCGCTCCTGTTGAAGGCTGGTGGTTAGGCACATTTCACTCGCTGGCTGCGCGTATGTTGCGCCGTCATGCTGATCTGGTGGGGCTTTCCAGCAATTTCACTATACTTGATGCTGACGATCAGGTGCGACTTCTAAAGCAGATTATGGAAGTTAACGGCGTTGACACTAAAAAATGGGCGCCAAAGATGTGTATTTCGTTTATTGACCGTTGGAAAGACCGCGCATTGCTTCCAGATCAGGTGAGTAGTGATGATGCAGGAGATGTGGCTGATGGTAAAATGCCGATACTCTATAAGCTGTATCAAGCCCGTTTGCGCGCGGTGAATGCATGTGACTTCGGGGACCTGCTTTTACACATTATTACCATCCTTAAAAATCCGCAGCATAATGACGTATTGCAAGAGTATCACAAGCGTTTCCGCTATATCATGGTGGATGAATACCAAGACACTAATGTTGCACAATATTTGTGGCTGCGTCTTATTGCACAAGGGTCAGGAAATATATGTTGTGTAGGAGATGACGACCAATCCATTTATGGCTGGAGAGGTGCGGAAGTTGAAAACATTTTGCGGTTCGAAGAGGATTTCTCTGGTGCAACAATTCTTCGTTTAGAGCAAAATTACCGCTCTACAAATACAATCCTGAAAGCTTCCGGGGCATTGATTAAGAATAACGGTTCGCGTCTTGGAAAAGATCTGTGGTCTGAGCAAGGCGATGGTGAGAAGATAAAGTTATGCGGTCTTTGGGATGGGAAAGCTGAAGCGCGCTGGGTAGGAGAAGAGATTGAACAGCTACAGCGCGGCTCTGTTGAAAATGAAAAAGTTCATTTAAATCAGGTTGCTGTTCTGGTGCGGACAGGGTTTCAGACACGGGAGTTTGAGGAGCGGTTTATTAAGCTGGGGCTTCCCTATAAGGTGATCGGCGGTGCGCGTTTCTATGAGCGTATGGAAATTCGTGATGCGCTGGCTTATTTGCGCGTGACTATGCAATGTAATGATGATTTGGCGTTAGAGCGCATTATTAACACACCGCGCCGGGGCATCGGTAATACTACGATTAATACACTTTACGCTTATGCGCGTGCGCGCGAGATAAGTTTATATGCTGCGATAATGGACTTAACGCAAACAGATGAGTTGCGGCCTAAAATGCGGGCTACACTTATGAAGCTGATGGATGATTTCGCACGTTGGCGCGCAGCATTAGACGCAATGAAGCATGATGACGTTGCTGCGTTAATCCTCGAAGAATCCGGTTATCTGGATATGTGGAAGCAAGATAAAACGCCCGAAGCTCCCGGACGAATCGAGAACTTAAAAGAGATGATCGCGGGCATGTCAGAATATAGCTCGCTGGAAGAGTTTCTGGAACATGTTGCGCTTGTGCTGGAAAATCAGGATTCCAGTGATGGTGAGTATATAAGTATTATGACGCTGCATGGTGCAAAAGGTTTGGAGTTTGATTATGTATTCCTTACAGGATGGGAAGAGGGGCTTTTCCCGTCTCAACGCACAATGGATGAAAACGGGGTTAAAGGACTTGAGGAAGAGCGCAGACTGGCTTATGTCGGAATGACGCGTGCGCGCAAAGGGGTGTTTATTTCCTATGCAACCAGCCGCAATATGTATGGGAGCTGGATTAATGCTGTTCCTTCGCGCTTTATTGAAGAGCTGCCGGGGGAATTGGTCGATGTTATGAGCCAAAGCGGAATGGTGCAGGCAGGGCGCTCGCGCCATTGGGACTCTAGTGGTTATCAGGTTAAAGACAAGAAGCCTAAAGAGGATTACGGGCGTAAAGTGAAAAACGAAAACGGGGAAGTGCTGGCACGCGGTGACAGGGTTTTTCATGGTAAATTTGGCTATGGCAAAATTATCAATATTGATGGACATAAACTTGATATTGCTTTTGAGAAAGGAAGCAATAAGCGTGTGATGGATAGCTTTGTCGAGAAGGTTTAAGCTTTTTCAATCGTGAGCGTCGTTTCTGCGTCGTTTACGTATAAGAATACGCTGCACTCCTCGTGCCTAGTCACGTTTGAAAACTATTCTCTAAGTGAAACTACTATATGTTTCAATCTGAGCGTCGTTTTTGCACTGATTACGTAGGGTTGCTATGCTGCGTTTTTTACGCTTGGCCATATTTGAAAACTACTATATTCTAGAGAAAATATTTAGGAAAAACAGATGCAAAGGCAATCGGGAAAAGTTGTAACCATATTTGGAGGAACCAGTTTCTTAGGCAAGCATATTGTCAAGCGGTTGGCCGCCGAAGGAATGCAAGTGAGAGTGGCTACACGCGTGCCGGAAAGTGCATATAAGCTTAAAACTTGTGGAAGCGTTGGGCAAATTGTTCCGGTTGTTTGTGATTATACAAATGTTGAGAGTATTTCTGAGGTTGTGCGAGGGTCTGACTTTGTTGTTAATTGCATAGGGATAGTGTTTGAAAAGAGAAAAAGGCAGAGTTTTCAGCAGAGCCATGTTGAGATTCCAGCAATGATTGCAAAAATTTGTACCGAAGAAGGTGTGAAACGTTTTGTACATATGTCTGCATTAGGGTGTAATGCCGGGATTTCTCGATACTTTAGAAGCAAGCTAGAGGGGGAGCAGATTGTTTTAACCCATTTCCCAAAAGCAACAGTTTTGCGGCCTAGCCTTATCTTTGGCCGAGGAGATTATTTCTTGACCATGTTTGCGGAGCTTACGCGGTTTTTGCCCTTTATGCCTTTGATTGGTGGTGGAATAACAAAGCTTCAGCCGGTTTATGTTGGAGATGTCTCCGATGCGGCTATGATAGCGCTGAGTTTATCTACTGACAAATATCAAAGTAAGACGTATCAGTTGGGTGGGCCTGAAGTTGTTGATTTTAAAGAGATATGTGGAATATTTTCTAAATATACGAGGCGTGAACGGGTTTTAATAACTATTCCGTATAAACTAGCAAAGTATTATGCTTGGTTTTTGGAGTTTTGGCCGCGCCCGATTTTAACGCGAGATCAAGTTAATAGTTTGAAAACAGATAGTATTGTGCAGAATGGCGCTCTTGGTCTATCATTTTTTGGTATTATGCCGAAATCTGTGCATCTGATTGTTCCAGAATATCTGGCATGTTACAGAGTAATACCAATGCGTATTCATTTGATGAATAGGCATTGAAAGGTCGCAACTGCGACCTCGTTCCGTGAGGAACGGAGCTTGCGTGGCGTTTGAACGCTTTTGTCATCGAATGATGATAAAACGGTATTAAGGTGGCCGGATTTCAGAATATAAAGAGATAACTATCTGAAATTAAGCAGAGATTATAAATTAGGAGAGGTTATGACGAGTAAAATAACAACATCCCTGAATGGTACGGGCAAAAAAAATCTATATAAACGCTTTCATTTTGTTGCAGCATTTTTGTTGCTGTTTGTAAATGTTTGCGCGTCAGTTGCTATATGGTCGAGTGCTTGTGTTATGGCGGTGTCTTCTTTCTCAAAAGAGGCTGTAGCCGGTACTCAGGGCATTGTCGCAGTGGTTAACGATGATGTGATTACAGATAGCGACTTATCAAACCGCATACATCTTATTATGACATCCTCGGAATTGCCGGATACGCAGCAAGTTCGTCAAAAGCTTGTGCAGCAGGTTTTAGGGAGTCTAATTAATGAGCAGCTTATGATACAAGAGGCAGAAAAATACAATTACAAGATTGAACAAGCTGAAATAAATGAAGGTTTTGCGCAGATAGCAAAGCAAAATAATATGACATCGAATCAATTTAAAGCGATGCTTAAGCGGATTAAGGTTGATTTATCTACAATGTACCGGCAAGTAGAAGCCCAATTTGCTTGGGGAAAGGTCGTTCAGTCACAGTACCGTCCGCAAATTGTTATATCATCGCGTGATATTGATGATACGCTAG
>JAGLKS010000087.1 GCA_023140905.1 Alphaproteobacteria bacterium
GCATACAAAAACACCCGATTACGCTGACGCTAAATCGGAGGCTTGAAAATAAAACTTATAATGGAGAGTGAAAGGATGGATGAAAACACAATTGGATTTAAACCTAAACAGGTTATTGAAAGAACGACATTTGTAAAATGCCCAGATTTAGAGTTCAAATATGATAAGATGTGTTGGTTTGAGAAGATGTTTGCCTCATTTGGAGACCAAACACTATGCATACACATCGATGAATGTAACAACTACGAAGGAGTAAATAATAGTTTAGGAGAATGTACTGCAGGATATTGGAAGACGATAAAAGTTAATGAGTGATAACCTGCAACTCTAATTAAATGTCACTTGCACATCTCTGATCGTTCAAAGAACGTCCAGAGCGAGCAAAAACTCCCGATTCGCTACGCTAAATCGGAGGCTTGAAACAAAATTAATAAAGGAGATATAAAATGGATGTAATTAAAATATTGGATAAAAGAGTAAAGTATTTAAAATTTACAGTAGCTGAAATAATTTGGTTTTCATTTTTCACAGCTGTATTTTTTATATTTGATTATTTTAGATTACCTGCTGTTTTGTTTTATTTAGCGGGTCTACTAATACTAGCAAAAAGAGATAATTTTGGTGGGAAACTTGTGGAGGTTGAATGATGGAGTTTGAAGTTGGTCAAGTTTGGAGAAAAGATGGTCCTTATGATTGGCTTAGTATTGAACAAATACTTGATCCAGATTACCCTAATTATGATAATGGTTGTATAGGTGTTGTTGTTAAATCATTTCCACCACAGTTAAAAGGGATACAATTGAGAGGAGGAAAACGTTATTTTGTTGCTAGTAATAAAAATGAATCGTGGAAAGATCAAATCACACGAAACAGACATTTACTTAAAAAAGGTTGGAAACGAGGAGATAACGCAAACAGTTTATTAAGTGTATGACTTGCAACTAGACAACGAATGTGACGTACGCACCCGACTAAAAGCCGGATGCTTCTATGGTTGCATTTTTATTTTCTATTTTTAACTCAATTGGTTAACTACTTAACTTATTAAGTGCTTTACTACAATGGTGATTAAATGGCTCCACTAAGTAAGAAACAAAAAATAGCACTTGAAATGATTGACAAGATCGAAGAACATTTTGGTTCAAGATGGTTCGTTCAACAGGAATTACCCGGAATAACAATGCATACGATTGATGCGCTTGTAGAAAGAGAACATCTATTAACAAAACATGTGCAGGGTATTGAATACTACAAACTTAAAGTCGTTATTGCGGTGTGGAAATGAGAAAATTTATGATATTTCCCATCCCCATGGGGTTTATAGAAGTTGAAGCGTCTACGGTTGAATCAGCAATAAACAAATACAGACGAGAAATGCCAGACATGTGTGAACAAGAATTAATTGTTGCACCAACATCACACGCAAAGAAAACATCAATCGATCATATACTTCCTTTCTGGAAATGTGGATTTGATACAATACAATAATGAGGTAGAATGGTGAAAATAAAACCATTTTTAATACCAATTTTTTTGTTGTGTCTTAATTCTGCCATGCTTGTAATAAATATAAATCGACAGTCGTATGTATACGCTGGGATCAGTTTAATAACATGCATAATTATTGTTTTATATATAGTGATATTGAGATTTCGTGAATTTAAAAAGTTAAACAAAAGAGAGGTTAAGAAATGAGCGATTTAGACTTAACATATATAAATAAAGTTAATATGTGGCTTAAGGATGGTGATGTTGGTACATCTCCGGGTGCAATTGTAACTAAACTGACAGGGTTAAACATTTGTAAACCAGATGATATGTTTGCTCCATCTGATCCAAGTGATCTAATTAGATGTATTTTACTATTGACATATGTTCCAGAGTTTAAACCGAGACTTGTTGAAATGTCCGATGTGTCTCCACAATGGAAGATTGTTGTTGATAATTGGGATGAACTCGAAATGATGGTACTTGAAGAACAACCAACCGGAAGTGCTTCTGTAACATATAAACGCATGAAAGAATTGTATGCCCAAAGTGATGACCTGCAACATTAACCGAATAAGTGGCTTGCTACCCATCCTGTAACCCATTCTTTTGACATGATGCTATTGTTATCGCATTATTGGTTATATGTTTTTGGTTCACCGTAATAAACCCGAGCTAAGTAATGCCACGCCGAGTAGTCCGCCTACTAATCCAAATGGCCATACCCTCAACCCCACCAAGACCCCATCCTCACTTGCGAATATTAGAGATAGCATTCCTGCAAGTGTCTCTCCAACGGGTACGTTAACCATTTCATAATATGCACCTATATCGATTATTCTTATTATTAATTCTGATGTGGCTACGTATTCTTCTGAATCTGTTACGGTTATTGTTCCTGAGTACCCGCTTGTTTTGCCATTTATTGTTAGATAGATATCTACTATATATCCATCTGTTATTTCACATGTTGCGATGTTTGTTTGTTGATCTGTTGGGGTGACTGTGCACCCGGTCAGTGCCCTGTTTGCTATGAAAGTGTAAGATAGTATTCGTTCGTCCCCAAATCCACCATAGAGGGCGTATGTGTCGAGCCGTGGGGGGGAGAGTGTTAGGTCCCCTAGTGTTGCGTTTATTATTGTTGTTGTTGATCCACTTCCAATACCGCCACCCGGGCCGGTTCCTGCCACTACTGCTGCGGTGATCGTTGCGGATAAATTTGATGTTGCAGTTTTAATATTGTCGCTTGCATCGGTTATTGTGAAGTAGTTTACTGTGTAGGTTCCTAGGTCTGATGTTGCCACGTAGTTGTAATACCATGTATCGTTTACTGTGTTTG
>JAGLKS010000088.1 GCA_023140905.1 Alphaproteobacteria bacterium
CTCGTCTGTTGACTCTTCTTCTGACTCAAGCATTGTATCGCCGGAAACATAAACTGAAGTCGCGCCCGAATCCTCAATAGCTGCGGCATAACTGGAAACGAATTCAGCAGCTGCGGGAAGGAGTATACGCTTGAAATATCTATTATCAATATCAGTGCGCATCGCAGCTAAACCAGTGTCAGGATTAAGCATAATAGCATCGACGCTATATTGCTCACCTTTGTCATTTACAGCCATATTAAAGGTAATTGCAAGCATTTTTGCATCATCCATAACCTGAAATTGACCCAGAAGCTTCCATCCTTTTAGTGGGCCGCTAACCATTTGTGCAAGAACATTCATAGGAATATCGGAATTAGCTTCCAGCAACATTTGGCCATAAACTATTTTACCAGCCGGAATAATAACTTCAGCCTCTTTTGTTTCTTCAAAAGGCTCATCATCAATTGAAGTTGCTCCATTAGCCATTGTGCCATTTTCAAACTTTTCATTACTGATAAGGGTCTTTACAACAAAAGTTGTTTCTTCGGCATTACGAGAAAGAACTGATTCCATTTGCTGAATCATAGACTCCGACATGTTTCTGACGGCTTCACTTTGTTGTTCTGCATCAAGCACAGTAATAGGTTCAACATCTGCTCTACGTTCTTTAAGCTGGCGCTCTACGCGCTCTTCTTGAAGCATACGCCATCTATGCAAAGGATCTTCTGTGTCTTCCTCAATGTTAGGAACTTCCAAACGTGTGTCCGCTGTTTCAATTGGAACGGGAATTGCACTTTCACCTTCAGCAATTGCGCGGTCAAGATCAGCTTCATTCTGCTCTTCAACAGCGGTGATATAAGCAGGATCAATATCATTTTCCGTACCGGGCGTAGATGTTACTTCCGAACCACCAGGCAGCATAGATATTGTTTGTTCTTCTTTATTGCCACCAAACATCACCATAACGCTGATAACAACTACAAGCACAACGATAACGACGCCGACTTTAGCAAAAGCATTGCGTCTAATTAAATCTCCCAAACCGGATTTCTGAGAGAACTCATCAAATCCGTCTTCAGAATCGAGAATGTCTTCATCTAGATCATCATTCATTTAACAAAACCTCACGCTCAGTAAGACGGGCACTTATCACACGTCCCCGATCAGATAGTAAAATTACAGAAGTTTCTTCCAAAGCGTATACCTTTGTGCCATCAGCAGAAGTAACGGAACTATCCCAGCCCGGTGACAGAAGTGTTAGGGGTGTTCTTACATAAGTCATACCATTATACACATACGCAGTTGTGCGTCTGTCAACACCAGAGACATTAAGTAGTTCAGATCCCTGAGGAACAACACCGCTTAAGGCAATAGACATATCAGGATCACCTGCTGTCAAAGTAATGCCACGGTTAATAAGGGGGATTTTGGCTTCTGGTCCTCTTTTAGGAACAACAGCATCAAAACGATAATGAACAACATCACGGCCTGTTTCAAATGTCATGATAACCGGAGCATCCAGATTGACCAGACGCATGGAAACATTACCGTGTGCAAATTTACCTCCCGGCGAAACCCTAAGCATATGGGTTGTTTCATCAACAGTCGATTCTTCGACGTTAAAGTCACCAACCCAGCTAATATCTTCAATTGGCCATGGTGCGCCGGTAGAATCCAGAATACTGAGAGTTGTCACATATCCGTATGCAAGTTTTACAGTCAACGGAGCAACACCAGGATCTAAAGAGATATTTTGTACGATTGATTCCGCTCGCGGATAAGGATGAACAGGTAGCTCTGTTGATTCGACCGTGCGATCATAGTGTTCAAGTAATGTCCGAATCTCTTCAGGCTTCAGAGGCATAAGTTGCTTCAAAGCCTGTTCGAATGCTTCTTTACGAAAGGAATCTTCCAGCTCTTCTGTCGATTTATCAAATTCGAAGCCATCATCATCGAAAGAAAAAGCATCAGCGCTTGTAGTGCCATCAGGCAATGCATCTATTTCCGGAATCCCGGACGCTTCAGATTGTGCTATAGCGGGAACAGCAACAGATGCTGAACAAGCCAATATAAGGCCAAAGCCCAAAACCTTGATGTTAAGGACCGACCCTAAAATGTAAGAAAAGTTTGTATAATGCATATGAATCTTCTTAACCCAGATACTCTAAAAACGTGTCAAAGATACACGGGATTTCTGAAAATGTCACGTATTATCCACACAAAAGTGAAAAAAACCTGTAGAGACTTAACGCGCAACAGCAATCCATTGTTCAATGCCAACACCATTTGAACTTTCCAGACGAGGAACGCGCACGACAATAACCGTTACAAGAAGCCCCGTATTGGAAAGTTTTGTTCCTGACCTATAGGTCAAAATTAAAGGAATTTCAACAACCCATTGATAACGTCCGGCAACAAGGCCTTCTGATTGTAATATCGGAGCACCTTTAGGCGCTGTTGTAATAAGTTGCTGATTTACTTCAACCATTTCAATAATTCTGGAACGTTGAAGCGCTTGAGTGAAGCTTTCCCACCCGCGCTTTGTAAAATTACGTGAAGATTCCTGCAAGCGACGGCGATAGTCATTAAAACCAAAAGTCATAACCTCGGTTGTGGCTTGCGCTACCCAAGACATCAAAGCCGGAGTGCTCAAATTTGGTTGACTAAGCGGAACCATTGGCATCAGGCGGCCATCTTCAGTCGTGGCAAAATAGAGATTCTGAGGCTGATTTATTTTGACGACATAAAACATAACCCCAATCAACCCAAGGATAATAATGCTTTGTATCAAAGCCATCTTTATAAGGCTTCTGTATCCGTCACGATAAAATTCATTACGAACAACAATAGTACCTAATCCAGATATAGTTTCTTTATCAAGGTGGGGGCTATCAGTCTTTGTCGCGTCTTCTTGCGTCTTTTTTGCCATATTGTTATCGTTTTCTTGATCGTCTTAAAATTTGAATTCATGAATTTTCAGCATTTTGTACAGCATTACTGATAAGGGACATTAAAGTAACCAGTGCGAATTAAATATTTCCATACAAATATGCAAAAAGCATTGTGTCGCAAAAAACTATTTCGTACAACAACTTTCGTACAATAACTAAAGTAATGAATTTTGTCTAAAAAACCGCTGCATGTTTTAGGGTCCTGATCCTAAGTTTGTTACTGTTCACAGACATTTATTTATATAGAAATATTGAAGTGCTTTTTCCATGTAGTGTATGGTAAGCTACCATACAATGCTGTAATCAACGGACCGGAATTGGAAATTCGTTGAAAAAACTTTTAAAATAAGGCAGCATGGGACACGATATTTACCGGACTACTATTAAGAGTTTTTGATGATTAATGCAGGTGATGCAAAACAGACAATGATGCCAATAGGGCGCAAGTTTAAGGGTCTTTTTGTAACGCTTTTACTTTTTTCTGTTATATATGTTTCAAGCATGGTGGCTACATCAAAGCAGGCCTATGCTAATAATTGCCATATTAGTGATTGTGCTCTTGCAAAAGAGTATGTTAAGGAATCTCATAATGATCTGATTGAGCACACAATAAAAGAATTTGATAGTGATTTACAGGAATTTCAGAACTGGTTATTGAAGGAACTATTTAGGGGAGAAGTAGTTCCGGCAACAGCGGCAATGGTTACGCAAATGTCGGCAGTTGCTATGCAATATACGCAGATTATTGGTACATTTATAGATGCTCAGACACAATTAGATACACAACGTATTTTACGCAAACTGCAATATGAAGCGCATAGAGATTATGTGCCCAGCGAAACATTTTGTTATTTTGGTACAAATGTAAAAAGCATGGCTGCTACAGAAAATAAAGGGCGTTATAATGCTCTGGCTTTATCACGTATATCTCTTGATCGGCAAATGGGTACTATCGGTACGGCAGGCGGTTCCGATCTTTCAGGGGATTACAAATCCCGGTGGGACCAATTTGTAAGGACGTATTGTGATCCACTAGACAACAATTTTCAGGATTTAACAATAGGGGAGTCCAGTCCGCTAGGTGTTCCACATGAAAGAAGAACTGGTTTGATGTTGGCTTGTGAGCATAACGGAGTAGCCGGTAGCATATCCTACGGGGCAGAAGATAAAAATCGGTATAATCGCGACATTAACTATACGCGCTTGATTGAAAAGCCGCGGACACTGGATGTTGATTTTACGGATGACTCGCTTGATAGCACTATATCATCTGCACAGAGTTCTTCTGCAGGTTCAATCAATCAGCTTGGAGATGAAGAAGATGTCATTGCTTTGTCCAAGAATCTTTATGGGCATAAAGTGCTTTCACGCAGATTGACCAGAGCGACTCTGAAGCGTGATGATGCAAAGAGATTATATCTTACATTGCGGAGCATCGCGGCTAAAAGGAATGTTGCACAAGCTAGTTATAATGCCATAGTTGCTTTGAAATCAGCAGGAACAACACATGAATCGACAGGAAGTGTTGCTAAGGCGGATTCTTCAGGGGGGACAAATGTTACTTTGGATAATCATCAAACCCGGCGTTATATGGCGGCTATTATTGACCAGCTTTTGCCAGCTAATCCGGGGAGCAGTGCAGCTAATATATTTGGTCTTATAGGATACAGTCCAAGCTATTTCTCACAATTGGAGATTTTGGCAAAACGAATCTATCAAGATCCTGGGTTCTACGCCAATCTTTACGATACACCGGCGAATGTTAAGCGGAAAAAAGTTGCGATGAAAGCAATCGAACTTATGGTGGACCGCGCTATATATGAAAGCCAGATCCGTCGGGAGATGGGTATTTCTGTTTTGTTGGCCAGCAAACTCAGAGCGGCACACCGTACTACAAACCGTGATCTGGCATTGGCGACAGGACAGGATCATTAGACAATTTGAAAATACACAAGATTTAATTAGAGCAGGCAGAATAGAGCAAAAACAGTGTTGATCTGGAATAGACATAAAGAGAAAACAGGCAAGCAGCCAAAGAAACGCCGTAATACGTTCCGGCGTATATTGGCAGTGACTTTAGTTGTTTCTATGTTATTTGGTGCTGTCGTTACAGTAAAACCAAAGCTTGTGGGCGCCGGGATAAGATGGATAGTCTGCTCCGTTTGCAAGCCAAGGGATCTCGCCGCTGTAGGCGTTCTTCTTGAAGCTAATAGGGTTCTTTGGGAAGGAATCATCAAGGAAGACATTAGATGTTTAATGAACTGGGAGGAAAACTGGATTGTCGAAGAATTCTATAAAGATTTCTGGTTTAAAGCTGTGGCGGAGCTAACCGAGTATTTAAGTGCACATGGTTTATATCAAGTGGAAATGGTTGGCTCCTTTTTTGATGCGCGTAACCATATCGAGACAAGCCGATTGATTTTCAGGCTTCAGGCAGAAGCGCATAAAGATTATTATCCCAGCGAAGATTTTTGCTGGTTTGGAACAAATGCCAGAAGTATGGCTGCGTCCGAAAGTATGGCACGTACAAATATGCTGGCATTATCAAAACATGGTATTGATCGCCAATTGGGGAAAAAAGGCGTTGCTTCTTCATATGGTAAGGGTGGAGATAAAACAGGACGCTGGCATCAGTTTGTAGATACATATTGTGACCCTAAAGACAATGGTTGGACAGTTTACGGTACTGGAATGGATCTTGCCTGTGATCACGATGGTATAGGTTCAGGTGCGGAGACGGGGGCAAGTAACCGTAGCCGGATTAATATTGATATTGATTATACTCGCCTTATAGAAACTCCCCGGACATTAGATATTGATTTTTCCAACGGTATAGAGACATTAACCGATGATGAAGAAGATATTTTGTCTATGTCATCAAATCTATATGGAAATCAGGTTCCTTCGCGGACAATCACACTGGAAATGATGAAAAAACATCCTGCGGCACAAAAATTATATCTGGATCAACGTACTGTCATAGCCAGACGGACTATCTCACAAAATAGCTTTAACGCTATTGTAGCAATGAAGTCGGCAGGATCGAGTTCTTCATTTGACGGCCCGGCAACAGCGTCATATATGGCGGCAATCATGAAAGAGCTTATGCCTTCCGGGACAACAGAAGCGGATATTTTTGAAATTATTGGCGAGAATCCCAGCTATTATGCGCAATTAGAAATCCTTTCCAAAAAATTATATGAAAGCCCTAAATTCTTTGCAAAATTATACGATACACCAGCTAACGTAGATCGTAAAAGTGTTGCTATGAAAGCTGTAGAGCTTATGCTGGACCGCGCTTTGTTTGAAAGCGAGCTGCGTCAGGAGATGTTGCTTTCAGTCATGTTGTCTACAGAGTTGGATAGAAACTTCCGCAAAATCAATAAGAATATGTCAACGCGGAGGAATTATTAGTGATGAAGTTTAAATCTATATTTAAATCCGCGTTAAAGAACAAAAGTCTGGTCACAAAATCTGGAAAAAGGCCGTTTCGTTTTCTTATTTTAATCCCAATGTTTCTGGCTGTTTTTACTGTATCTAGTCCAAGTCAGGTCAATGCTGCCGTTCTCCCGCTATGTTTACTTGAAGTAGAGCTATTGGATGCTATGGGTTTGTTGTGGGATGATGTAGAAGAAAATCTGGATGGATTTATAAATAATGAGTT
>JAGLKS010000089.1 GCA_023140905.1 Alphaproteobacteria bacterium
ATTGTTGATACATGGTGGCAAACTGAAACTGGCGGACACATGATTACACCGCTCGCAAGCTTTGATTTAAAACCAGGAAAGGCGCAAGCCCCCTTCTTCGGTATTCAGCCTGTTATCGTTAACAATGAAGGCAGCGTCATGGACGGCACTTGCGAAGGTAATCTTTGCATTAAGGATTCATGGCCTGGTCAAATGCGTACAATCTACCGTGATCATGAACGCTTTGAGCAAACGTACTTCTCATCTTTCTGCGGCTACTACTTCAGTGGCGACGGCGTATGCCGTGATGAAGATGGCGATTACCGAATCACAGGACGCGTCGATGACGTCATCAATGTGTCAGGTCACCGTATGGGTACAGCCGAAATTGAAAGCGCTATTAATGAGCACGTAGAAATCGCTGAAAGCGCTGTAATTGGATATCCACACGATATCAAAGGTCAAGGTATCTTCGCTTATGTGACGATGAAACAGATGGAAACAGCTGATGATGCTCTTATCAAACAAGAGATCGTTAAGCTTGTCCGCAAGAAAATCGGCCCTATTGCTACACCAGATATCATCATGATTGCTCCAGATTTGCCCAAAACGCGCTCTGGTAAAATCATGCGTCGCATCTTGCGTAAAATAGCAGCCAATGAATACGAAAGCCTAGGCGACACATCTACTTTGAATGACCCCTCCATTGTAGATGAACTTATTGCTCGCTGGGAAGAGATGTCCGAAGCTATGGATATTGTAAAAAAGTCAGATGGTTGGAAAAAAGTTATGGAAGCAACCAAAAGCATCGCCAACGAAAATGCGGAAGTACCCGCCGAAGAAAAAGCCGAGAGAAAAAACACAGAAGAGAAGCAACCATTGGAAGCTATCAGCGGCAACTAATTATTATATTAACCGTGAACCTCCGCCAGCTTACGCAGGTGGTTTTATGGCGCTTAATAAGCTGTCCTTACATCATTCCAATAGCTGACTTATACAAGTCCAAAAGCTCTTCAGTTTCACGGCGTTTTTCAACATCCATTTTGCGCAAAGAAACAAGCTTGCGCATTACTTTAACATCAAAACCAACTCCTTTAGCCTCTGCGTAAACCTCTTTAAGATCCTCCATCAAAGCTGTCTTTTCTTCTTCCAGGCGTTCAATACGCTCAATAAAGCTCATCAACCGCTGACCGCCAATTCCCCCAGTGTCCTTAACTTGTTGGTCTTCCTTATTTTGTTCATTCTCTGAAACTGGAAATGGGGCAATATTTTCTGACATATTCATAGGCTCCTAAGTTAAAGTTGCAGCCGCTTTTTGATTGGGGCAGCCAAATTAAAGTGATTTTCACCCGCGCGATTGTATAGGATTCGTTTATAAAGACCATTCTTTAGTGCAAATTTTTAGCTTACTTGTTTTTTAACAAACGATCCTACAGCCATCTATTTGACCCATACATGCACCACAAAACAAGCGTCAAAAAACAATAGGCCGGAAACCATATAATATCTCAGTCCTTTGATATATTATTGTATTTCAGATACTAAGGGAGCTATTTAGCTTTTTTTATGTCCCATGTTTCAATGTCCAGACCATGTTTGTTTCCTGCACCTTTAACGCGCCCGATCTGCATTGTCAAAATAAAGTCCTGCGTTATTGCATCTCCACCCTTTTCATAAGAATATCCCTTTAGGCTATTATCAAAATAAGTCACCATTACATGGACCTGATACAGCCAACGATAACGTCCATCAACAGCATCTTCATTGATAATAACCGGATAGCCTTTAATAATCCCGGAAACGTTATAACGCCCTGTTTTTAGCGTTTTAACAATGCTTTTGTTTTGTAGGAAAGAGACATATTCCTCAGCACCAACTTTACTGAAATTTGCAATTTTTTTAACGTATTCGTGCTCATAATCACCTGCACTATATGTCAACAGCATCGGCACAACTTCCCTAACCCATTTTGTAATTTCGCTATTTGGCCGATGGCGTTTTTCCAGAGGAACAGCTAACTCCGTATTACCGGAAGGATCCAGTTCATCAAGCACAGCATTTTCATCAGCGAAAGGTGCTCTTAGTGTTTCTAACGGATTATATTTATGGATCTTTTGCGGGCTTAAAAAATCCAGCCAACCAGCCCGAGCTACAGGCATTCCAACACATAAAGCTACAAAGAAAATTAAAAGAAATTTACAATAACAAAAGTTTTTTTCCAGTCTCATAACATCCCCCAAATATATGATATCCATTTGCACTATTTCGCCTGTAAAATAATAGGTTAGCAAACGAATAGCAGGGTACAAGGCCTATGCAAGATTGACAACCATATTTCTTTTCTTCTTCCCTAAATCCTAGTAATCCCTTCATTTCAAAGCACTTCAAACGGCAATATCGGAACCATCTGTATATAGACAAAAAATGAAAAACATCCTTTATCAGCGTGA
>JAGLKS010000009.1 GCA_023140905.1 Alphaproteobacteria bacterium
AGAAGCTTATACATAGTTGGGGTTACTCAGGGAAAAAGAAGAAGCACACAAAAGTGCATCAGATTATTACCGATAATACCAAGCAAATTTTGGCCGTAGGTCCTGCACAAAAAGGCTCAAAACATGACAAGAGAATTTTTGATGAAAGCCGTGTTGTAAAACCGCCGGACATAATGGTTTTAGGTGATTTAGGGTATCTTGGGACGGATTTTGAACTTCCTATCAAAAAACCTAAAAAGTATAATCGTTGGCATTCCGGGCTTCGTGTTGGCGTGGAGCACGCGATTGGGCGAATGAAAAAGTTTAGAATCTTCGCCGATATTTACCGTAATAACGGCTTGCAAAACATGATTGCCAAAAATGTAGGAGCCTTGGCAAATATCAATCTACCCAATGGGTACAAGTGAAAATAGATTAAAATAGGGACAGTAGAAACAAATGCGGCAGATTAATTATCGCCTATTGTGAATCGAGTCTAGTATAGTAGTTGGACAAGCGTAGCTTGACCTAGAGTGATACCACTGGTCTTGACCCGTGGAGTTTCACTACAAATCAACGTAAAAGCCGATTATGTTTTATGAATTACCATCATTTTCATGGTATTGCCTTAATTTCAGGTACAATTATCCTATTGCGAGCAGCTGTTTCCTTGATAAATACAGATTTGTAAGTGTGCATAAAGTTGTAAATTGCGAAACATTTTTAGCCAGGCCTTTATAACGCAATTTTCGGTGCCCCCATTGTTCTTTGATCACGCGAAATGGGTGTCCCACCTTGGCTTGTAGCGCAGAATGCTTGCGGTTTTTCTTCTTTTGCGTCTTTGATAACGGGTGATATCTATGGACACGAGGGGGCTCCTGATCTGGAATAAGAAAATCGAATAGTTTCAATCCGATTCTCTCACGTCCGTACGTTTCAGTGAATCCCCTTACTGCTTATACATAGTTGGGGTTATTTTAAAATCCCTCTAAATATGGGGGTATTACCCGTAAGCTCGTGAGATGTATTGCTTCCAGACTAACTTCTGGATGGGCAAGGCTCATTGGTGAATGTAAATTGCAGGCGTAGGTATAAATATTCACTGATTTAGATTACTATAAGGCGATACACCATTAGGATCACGTTCCTCCGGCCTGTTCCACACATGTTCACCATGTCTACCCTCTGGGAAATCTCTAAGTCCAATAAGAAATTCTGCTTCATCTTTCGTATGGATATCACTAAGATCTCTATCATTCCTATAACCAACATCAACACCATTTGAAACAGACATATATCCTAAAAGCGCATAACTAGCATATCCACCAAGATTTGGTCCTGTCATATCATCAGGACTATCAATGATTTCGCCATATACACTCATATTGGTAACAGGTTCTCCCGGACCAGTCTTATGAGAAAACGTTCCATCACTGTTTTCTCTAAGAAAATGATAATCCCCTGTAACATTACTTGCGTAGACAGCAATACGATATTGGCCATCATCAATTTCTTTAGGGTAGTCTGCGCCCTCCCACTTCCCACCTTCGGATTCAATATTATTAACCAAATGCTTCAATCCAGGATTAGATGTTTCATCTTCAACTTGGCCAATCATGGCATCAATTTCCTTTGGTGATGCAGCTCTTATATGTTTAATTGTTGGTAAATTATTTAACTCTGCATCAGAAACTCTATTGACACCAAGAGCACTGTCCCCAGGGTGTTGTGAGCCAACTGTACCCATAGGATCCATATCATTCATTGCATATCCATAACAATTAGCCCTATCAATTCCATTACCTTCATTTATCTTAAATACTCTAGTTGCATCACTTTTGAATTCAGCCCACTTTTCAGGAGTTTTTTGAAAACGCTTTCGCAACTCATCGGGCTTAAAAATTGTTTCATCCATTATTAATACAAATTCACGCTGTCCAAGATCAACTACATCACGGTCCATACCCTGTTTAAAAAAAGCCCGAATATTTTTGATTAAAATTCTGTACTTTCTGAGGATCAAGATTCTATTTTTCTGGTTCATATGCTGGCGCATATGGATTAGCTGCAAACTTAAATTCTTCAGATAACTTAGATTTCTCAGGTAACTCAACCATAAATTAATTCCAAATTTATCAATAATATACTCTTGGTATTATACATAAAATTAAAATTGAGTGCAATTATTATCAACATGAGCCTTGGATAAGATTTTGGGAGGTTTATTTTGTCCGTGTATCTGGATTTTTTTGTGTTTCTAAATATCACTGCATTTTCAATAAGCGTTGCTTTTGCTTATCCCAATCGCGTTTTTTCTCTGTTTCACGTTTATCGTGTGTTTTCTTGCCCTTGGCTAAAGCAATGCTCAGTTTGGCGCGGCCATGCTTGTCAAAGTAAAGGTTTGTCGCAACGATGCTCATCCCTTCTTTTGCAACAGAACCCATAAGCCTATTTATTTCACGTTTATTTAATAATAATTTACGCGTGCGTTTGGGTTCATGTTGTGAGTTATGTCCAGCTTGCTGATATTCCGGGATATTGGCATTAAACAGCCATAATTCACCGTTCTTGGGGCCAACATAAGATTCTTTAATGCTGCATTGGCCAAGCCGTAGAGATTTAACTTCTGTTCCCGTAAGCATAATTCCTGCTTCAAAGCGGTCATGTAGTTCGTAATCAAAGCGTGCTTTTTTATTATCAGCTACACTCTGATTAGTGGATATCATGCCGGATTTTCTGTCTTTTTTCTTTGCCATGTGCTTTGTTTATATCTGATTTTTTGTTTTGTCTAATGTATAGTAGTTTCTTTCTTCTTTCCGGTCATTAAAAATGAAAATTAATTTATTATCGTTTCATACTAATTCTGGCAATAAGCTCTGGCTTTTCTTTGCTGATATAACATCTGATTTAACAAGGGTTTTCATAAGCTTATTGTTTCTTTCCGCGTTTTTTGGTGGGAGTTTGTTTGGTTTTTCCGTCTTGTCAAACGCTTCTATCGATAGCGAAGTGTATAATGTTTTTGCTTTGGGGCAGACACCAAAAGCCCGAAAAATGACATTAGATGCACTGCGCCATATAGAGAAAAAAGAATGGAAAGAGGCTCAATCTCTTATCGCGGAAAGCAAAAATCCGCTAGCAGCAAAAATCTATCATTGGTTATTATTGACCAATGCCAATGATAAGGATTGGAACAACCAGTTATTCACCAGCTTATCTCAGTTTATCCATCGTAATGCTGAATGGCCGGATGTTGAGAAAATGAAAAAGCGTGCTGAAGAAGTTATGCCGGAAACTTTATCGAGTAACGAAGTGATTGTCTGGTACGAAGATTTTCCACCACAAAGTTTTAATGGTATGCGCAGATATATAGAAGCTCTTATTATCAACGGTAAACGTGATGAAGCCAAAGAGACATTAGCGCGCTGGTGGGCAAGATCAACTTTATCGCGTGCACAGCAAAAGCAAATTGTAAAAGAGTATAACGCTTATCTTACACCGGAGGCTCATAAAAAACGTTGTGATATGCTGCTTTATAAGGGCAACTATGGTAACGCTTTGGCTATTGCAGAGTTGTTAGGAAATGGTTATCCAGAGCTTGCGCGGGCGCGTATGATACTAGCTAAAAATAGAAGCACCGGTTTGGCAAAGTGTATTAATAAAGTTCCAGATTATTTGCAAAATGATCCGGGGTTACTTTATGAGCGGTTGCGTTGGCGCAGAAAAAGAAATTTTGATAAAGGTGCTTTGGAGATTTTATACAAAACGCCTCCGGCAGAACTTATACAAAATAAGAAAAAATGGTGGGCAGAGCGTCATATTATAATTCGTCGTTTGTTAGAAAAAGGGGGGTATCATCAAGCTTATGAATTGGCCGCGTCACATATTCAAGATGAAGGTTTTTCTTATGCGCAGGCACAGTGGTTAGCAGGGTGGATGGCATTATGTCTGATCCACAGGCCAACAGAAGCTTATGAGCGCTTTAGTACATTATATGTCAAGGTTTCAACGCCCGTTAGCAAAGCGCGGGCTGCTTATTGGGCGGGGCGTGCGGCTGATGATATAGGGCAAAGTGTCATGGCGCAAAAT
>JAGLKS010000090.1 GCA_023140905.1 Alphaproteobacteria bacterium
CATAAGCAGCAGAACGGTCAACTTTTGTTGGATCTTTACCAGAGAAAGCTCCCCCACCATGAGGTGCCGCACCGCCATAAGTATCAACAATAATTTTTCGTCCTGTCACACCTGTATCTCCAACCGGACCACCGATTACAAAACGTCCTGTCGGGTTGACATAGAATTCTTCTTCAGGTGGCATCCATCCTTCCGGCAGAACTTGTTCTACATAAGGGCGAACAAGCTCTTTCACGTCTTCTTGACTAAGGTCTGGAGCATGTTGTGTAGAAACAACAACTGAAGTTGCATAAACCGGTTTATCATTGCTGTATTTCAGTGTTATTTGGGATTTTGCATCAGGCTCTATTTTTCCAGCTAAGTCACCATTTTTGCGGGCTTCTGATAAACGTCGTAAAATCTCGTGCGAATAATGTAGTGGGGCTGGCATATAAGCTTCTGTTTCGCGGCATGCATAGCCAAACATTATGCCCTGATCGCCGGCTCCTTCTTCTTTGTCCACACCGGCACCGGCATCTACGCCTTGTGCAATATCAGCAGATTGACTGTGCAGTTTTATATCAATATTCACATTTTTATAGCTAAACCCTTCTTGATCATAGCCAATATCTTTAATTGCATCTCTGGTTGCTTGTTCAATTACACCTTTTGTTATACTTTCAGGGCCACGTGTTTCTCCTGCGATAACCACTGTATCGGTTGTAACCAGAGTTTCACAGGCAACATGAGAATTAGGATCTGCCTTTAGATATAAGTCCAGAATGGTATCTGAAAGACGGTCACATACTTTGTCCGGGTGACCTTCTGATACTGATTCACTTGTAAATATATAGTCTGTTAAGCTTTGCTGTTCCATCTTTATTAGCGTCCTGTTTTTTATTAGGGTGAGAATATATGTAAATTATGCAATCAAGATTTCCTGAATAGAAGGAGCTTATTTACAATCCTGCGCTGCCCACTAATACAAAAAAAAAGGCTTATTACAAGCCCTTTTCTTTAAATTTATATTATTAGAATTCTTTATTACGCTTCGCTATTGAGCCATTTCAGCCATAGATTTAATAAAACGTAGTATCTCTTTGCGCTTTTTAATATCAGAGATAGAATAATAAGTTCTTACTAATTCAAGCGTTTCTTTATGTGCCAGCAAATCTTCGGGAATAGATTTTGCTTTTTCCGAAATCCCTTCAAAGGCATCTTGTTCATTATCTGCCATACCATATACGGGATTGGACGTAGGAGCCCCGTCATTGTCAAGACCATTATAAAAATAGTCAATAGAAACTCCCAATATTTTGCTGAAACTGAATAGACGACTAGCACTAACCCGATTTGTACCACGTTCATATTTTTGAACCTGTTGGAATGTTACCCCCACAGAATCAGCCAGTTTTTCCTGACTAAGTCCCATAAGTGTGCGTCGATTACGAATGCGGATACCAACGTGTTTATCAATTATGTCCGCAGTTCCTTTAGTTTTTCTTTTAATTTTTGGCATTATCTTACTCAATACTCATCTACATAATTATTTATTAAAACAAAAAAACCTATACTTTTACTTCAAACGATTTGTTCTTAGCGTTATTTCTCCATTAGCAAAGGTAAATATTTCTCTACAACAGCATTCCATTGTATGCAATAGGTTCTTAAGTATATGGTGTCTTAATATGTGTTTCAACCCAAGGTTTACATACTATACAAAAGTAAAACCATGTGGTTTTGCACAAGAATACTTAAAGCCCTTTAGTAAAACTCACCTTTTTCTTTTATAATTACTTTACATTCATTAATCAATGGGCAGAATAAAATTTTCACGAAGTATATTTTTTTTCATTAATTCTGTCTTTGAGATAATTTTTCCGGTACGGTCTGCGACCATGCTAATTCCGGTATTGGCACTTCTTATGAAAGGCAAACGGGATTCGATTGCTCTGAATTGTGCTTGAACGGCATGTTGATAAGGGCCGACACTATTGCCATACCATGCATCATTAGTGACGTTAACAATAAAGTCCGGCTTTTCTGAATATGTCATATGCACATATCTCGGAAAAATAGCTTCGTAGCATATTAGTGCTATAAATTTAAATGCAGTATTTCCCTTATTTACATCATTTTGGTTTGTTTCAATTATGCGTAAATTAGGCTTGTTTCCTTTCTTAAACCCAGAGAACCCTACCACTGGTGAAAGTTTTATGTAACTATCTAAAGGGATATACTCACCAAATGGAACAAGGTGTTTCTTGTCATAAATATCAATGACTTCTCCGTTCTTATTGAGGGTGATTATGCTGTTATAAAAAGTTTTAGGATCATCCTTATTTTGGGACAAATAACGCATTGTTCCTGCTATTAGATAGACATCTCCCGGATAAGTTTTAAGCATTCCACGGATTTGATTCATCGTCCAAGTTGTTTCGATAATATCTTGGCTGATTGCTGTTTCCGGCCAGATAATTATTGTTTGTTTTGGTGTATAATTTATATCCTGCAAGGCTTCTTTCCGGTAATGCGACATTTCAACCAGATCTATAAAATTCTGCGAACGTTTTTCTTTTTTCCATTTATCGCTTTGTTTAATATTGGGTTGAACAACAATAACTTGCATGAGTTTTACGTTCTCGGATGGATGGCTGTTATATGAGTTTATACGTGAATAGCCATATAAATAGGCAGTAATAAAACTGATGATAATGAATATTATAAATAACGCATTATGTATCTTATTTTTTTGTTTGCTAAGTATAAAAGCCGGAGCTGTTCCCCAGAAGATAGTTACAGTATTAAGAAAATAGATACTTGGAAGAGAAGCAAGTTGCGCGATTGGCAAAATTTTGCTCCATGTATAGCCATATAGATTCCATGGAAAACCTGTAAAGAAGTGACCACGTGCGTAATCAGATAAGGCTAAACATAGGCAAAAAGCTATGTAATTCAGAACCGAATTTTTGTGTTTTATATAGCGTTGAGTTAGAGCTTTGTAAAAACCTATGCAGATTGCTGGAAAAATGGCCAGAATAATGGGAAGTCCACTTACTGCAAAAGGCCACATCCACCAATAAGGGTTATCTTCTACGAGCAGGGCGTTTCCAATCCATGAAAGACTGAAACTAAAATATCCTAGAGAAAAAATGAATGTAAAAAGGGCCGCTCTGGAAGGTGTCGAGGCGCGTTCTACCATTATGTATAGAGAGCTAAGCCCGAAGAAGATTGCTGGCCAAAAGCTATTTGGTGCCATAGATAAAGCACTAAAAGCCCCTATCAGAAATACAGCTAGTAGTTTAATTGATAACCGCAAATTTTTGCTGTTTTGCCAACCAGTTTTGCTCGGTAATTCTGATTGTGGTGCGCTCTTGAACATAGCACTTAACTTATATCTATTAGTTGTTAATCTTTAGTTTGCTTAGGGGGCAGGATCTAGGTTGCGGGATATTCCGAATACGTAAACGTTTAACCCGTCGAGGATCTGCATCTACTATTTCAAAAACCATGCCGGAACTATGTTTAAGGACTTCACCTCTTGCCGGGACACGACCTGCCAGATCAAACATTAAGCCACCAAGAGTATCGTTTTCATCACGTTCTTCTTCGCTTAATATTTCACCATAAATTTCTTCAAATTCATCTATATAATAACGGGCATCAGCAATCAATGTACCATCGGTTTGTAAGCTTATTTCTGGTTGAATTTCCAGATTATGTTCATCATCTATTTCTCCTACAATAGCTTCAATCATGTCACTTATTGTGACCAGTCCGTCAATTCCACCAAATTCATCAACAACCAATACGAGATGTTTACGAGTCATGCGCATTTGAGTTAAAAGATCCAGCGTATGCATTGATGGTGATATAATCGGTATATCGCGAATTAGATTATCCATGTCAAATTTCTCCCCGCGTGCGATAGAAATAAGGATATCTTTGATATGAATAGATCCTACGATATTGTCTAATGTATTTTTATAGACTGGGTAGCGGCTATATTGTTTTTCAGAAAACAGGGCAAATAATTCTTTCTGAGTAATATCATCAGGAACCCCTATAATATCAGCACGCGGAACCATGACATCTTTTGCACATATTGTATGGAGTTCCAGCACATTGGAAAGAAGCACTTTTTCATGATTTGATAATAAAGTATCTTTTTTTTCGTTGTTGTTTTCTCTTTCGATATATTCTTCGATAGTTTCACGCAAGGACGGATCATTTTTGGGTCTGAAATAAGATTTGACCCTTCCTATAAATCCAGTTTCAGTCGCTCTGTCCCTATCATTATTATGAGATAGAGAATAGCCGTTATCGCTATTAAGAGCTGTAAATATTGATGAGCTTAAATCTTGAGGAAGCGTTTGAGCAAGAGAAGAAATTTCTTGTTCTTCTCTTTTATCAATTATCGTATTGTCATAATCATAGACTTCGTGCGTTTCCACATCCCCTTTTTGAATAGGAGATATAATATCATCGGTACTGGAGGGCTTTTCTTCAGGCTCTTTGTTTATGCCAGCCTTATTTGAATCTTGTGTCATTGTCCGTAATGCTAGAGTAGGTATAAAAAAATTATTCTGCCATAGTTTTGTATTTATTCATACGGATTTTTAATTCCCATACGTTTTAATATTTCTATTTCAAATGTTTCCATTTCTTCAGCGTCTTTATCATTTTGGTGATTGTAATGTAAAAGATGCAAACATCCGTGAACTAACATGTGTGTGAAATGGTCTTTCGGTTTTTTTTCTTGCTCTTCTGATTCACGCTTAATTGTTTCGAATGCAATAATGATATCGCCCAAAACGCAAAACGGTGCTACTGGATTTTTCAGTTCTTCGCTATCAGTCATAGGAAAAGAAAGTACGTTTGTTGGTTTATCTTTTCCTCGATATGTTTTGTTAAGATCATGGATAAAAGCATCATCTGCCAGAACAATGCTAATTTCTGCTGCGTTTATTCCGGGAAGCCTGTCCTCTAGTGCTTTGGAAATAACATCATTAATATAAGCATCAATGTTGCTTATCCCATCAGTCCAGCGATTATCCTGGAATGTGATGTCTATATTTATGTTGGTACAAACTTGTGTCATTTGCCTTAATCCTTTGATCCATCTTCATAAATTTCAATCTCCCCTGTCAAAGAATTATCGAAAGCCTGTGTGATTTTAACGGGGATAATATGGCCTATTAAGCGTTCATTACCTTGGACATAAACAGATTGAAAGTAAGGGCTACGGCCACTAAGTTGGTCCGGCTTTTTACCTTTGCGATCAAACAGGATGGGGGGTGTACGTCCTATGCATGTTTGATTAAATGCTGTTTGTTGCTCGTTGATTAGAGCCTGAAAGCGTGCGAGACGCTCTGAGGCTATATGATCGGGAACTATTCCTTCTTTGAGATTAGCTGCCGGAGTACCGGGGCGCGAACTATATTTAAAAGAATAGCATGAAGCATAATTCACATCACGAGCTAGTTGCATGGTAGCTTCGAAGTCTTCTTCTGTCTCTCCGGGAAATCCGATAATATAGTCTGATGAAAAAGCCATATCCGGGCACACTTTGCGCAAACGTGCGATGATCTCGCGATAGTGATCAGCGGTGTGTTTCCGGTTCATAGATTCTAAAATCTTGTCTGAGCCGCTTTGTACCGGCAAATGAAGGAAAGGTTGCAGCTTTTCGATTTCGCCATGCACAGCAATGAGATCGTCGCTCATATCACGGGGATGAGATGTTGAATAGCGGACACGTTCAACACCATCAATTTCAGATATTGCCCGGATTATATTAGCTAGCTTCCACGTACCGCCATTTAGTCCGGCTCCATGGTAAGTATTGACGTTTTGCCCAAGAAGGATAATTTCAAGAACACCCTGATCTACAAGCCTGTGCGCTTCGTCAATAATTTCTCTGGCACTACGCGAATATTCTGCGCCGCGTGTATAAGGAACAACACAAAAGGTGCAAAAATTATCGCAACCTTCCTGAATAGAAAGATAAGCACTTGCTCCTTCAATTGTGTGTTCATCGGGAAGGCTATCGAATTTTGAGATGGTTGGGAACTCTGTGTTTATTACGCGCTCGTCACTACTGGCTTTAAGAACCATTTCGGGAAGCTGGTGATAAACTTGCGGCCCAAAGACCATATCAACATATGGAGCACGTTTCATGATGATGTCACCTTCAGCTTGTGCAACACAGCCAGCAACAGCAATAAGCATTTTACCGCCTTTTGATTCTTTGGCTTGCTTATATGGGCGCAGCCGTCCTAGTTCTGAGAATACTTTCTCGATGGCTTTTTCCCGAATATGGCATGTGTTCAAGATTATCATATCCACATCTTCGGGGCTATTAACTTGCTTATAGCCAAGGGCAGACAGAATATCAACCATACGGTTGCTGTCATAGACGTTCATTTGACAGCCCCAAGTCTTTATGTAGAGCTTCTTGTGCTTGTGCGTTTGTTCCATATTCACTAAACTTACTTTTACGTTTATTGTGTTTTATACATATTAAGGGATCTGTTTGATTACCCTAAAGGTGCTATAGACTAAAAAAACACGAAAAAATCAAGCTTTTTGGATAGATTGGAGTGCAAATGAAAAAGACTATCCTCGCTCTACAGCCTTTATTGCCTGATGAGATGAATGTTTTGGAAAATGAGTATGATGTGATTCGTCTATGGGAATCACATGATCCTGAGGAATTGCTACAACGCCATACATATGATGTTCAGGCTATTATCTCTACATATAACAGTAGCGGTGTTAGCGAGCGTTTAATGATGGCTTTGCCTAATTTGGAGATTATTGCTCAATTTGGAGTGGGATATGACAATATTGATCTGAAAGCTGCACATGAGCGAGGTATTGTCCTTACGAATACACCTGATATTCTAACCGGAGACGTAGCAGATGCCGCACTTTATTTGCTTCTTAATGTAGCGCGGCGTGTTGTTGAGGCAGACATGTTTGTGCGCGTTGGACGCTGGCATTCCGGTGCTATGCCTTTATCTAGTTCGGTAGCAGGAAAAACAGTTGGAATTGTTGGGTTTGGACGGATTGGTATGGCTATAGCCAAACGGGTGGAAGCTTTTGATATGAACATTATTTATCACTCCCGTAGTAAGAAAGAAGATGTGGCTTATTCATATTATAATGATTTGGAAGCCATGGCGACTGATTCGGATTTTCTTGTCCTGGCGTGTTCTGGCGGAGAAGAAACTAAAGACTTAATCACATATAAAATATTAGAGGCTCTCGGTTCTAAAGGGTATCTAGTCAACATTGCGCGTGGCTCTGTTGTGTGTGAAGAAGATTTGCTTATAGCCCTTGAAAATAGGGTGATTGCTGGAGCCGGACTGGATGTTTTTGCAAATGAACCCAATGTCCCGGAAGAGATGTTTAAAATGGATAATGTTGTCTTATCTCCTCATATTGCTTCAGCAACGCTTGAAACACGCTCAAAAATGGGGCAACTTGTGTTGGATAATATAAAGGCTCATTTTTCGGGGCAACCTCTATTAACACCTGTTTGCTTTGCCGGTTAAGCTTATATAGAGGAAATCTCAGATTTTGTGTTCTGGTTCGTTTAATGAGTAATTTGACAGGTATTAATCTGCGGGGTTTTATATATATGAACGTTCTTCGTTTCTTTTTTGCTTTTTGTGTTTTTCCTTTATTTGCTATTTTTTCATATACTATGCCCGTATTAGCAGGTGATGATGTATGCTACACTCTAGCGGAATCCGAGGCAGAGCAAGGTATTCGTATTCATAGTGAACTCATGGTTATTGGCTTGAATTGTGCGCATATGGCTGATGCTAATGGCAATAATCTCTATATGGAACATAAAAAATTCACAGCTAAACATGAAGAGCTATTTGCAACATATGAAAAAATTATAATGAATTATTTGCAGCGTAACGGGAATAAAAGTCCAGAGAAAGCTCTTCATAGTATGCGTACGCAATTTGCTAATAAAATATCTAATGATGTGGCTACAATGCGTCCTGATATTTTCTGTAAAACCTATGTTCAACGCATTGAGAAAGCTAGCAAGATGGATGATGGAACATTGCGTAAATGGGCTGCTACAAAGTTTCCGGGACACCCTGTTGGACAACCCTTATGCAAAGAAGAATAAATAATAAAGATTATGTTGTGCTTACACATAATAGTGCGTTTTAAGATAATCAAAAATTTGGCTAAATTGTTTACCATTTATAAAACTCTATTGATTAGAATATTATATGCCATAATAATCGTACATACTCGTTTGGGTGTGTGTAGATAACAATGACACAAACTAAAAGAGGGTCTAGCTGTGCTCACAAACGCCATAAACAAAACCAGGTTTTGCGCGGGAATATCAGATATTTCGGATAGTTATTCCGGCTTTATAATCGACGAGTTAGGGGTAATTCATGACGGTGTTAAGCTGTTTGATGGTGTGGCCGAATGTTTGATGCATCTCAAAGAGCGTAAAAAACATGTTATAATTCTCTCAAATTCTGGAAGACGTGCGAAAAAGAATGCTGAGCGTCTTCGCGGATTTGGTATTACTGAGGAGCATTACAACGATATTATTACATCCGGTGAAATAACTTGGCAGGGTTTAAACGATCAAAATGACGGTTATTTTAAAGAAATTGGCAAAAAATGCGTCATTATCTCTCGTGGTGAGGATGATTGTTCTATTGTAGATGGTTTGGATGTCGAAGTTGTTGATGATCCAAAACAAGCAAGCTTTTTACTTATTGCTGGAACAGATGCACCACACAAGACAATTGAAGATTATGAACCTATTTTGAAACAATGTGCGCGATATAACCTTAAAGCTATATGTGCCAATCCTGATGATATTGGTGTTATGGGCAGCGTTAATGTTTTTGGGCCGGGTACGCTTGCAGCTCGTTACAAAGATTTTGGTGGGATAGTCGAATATATCGGCAAACCACACAGCATGATTTTTCAGTATTGTATCCGTTTGCTACAAGAGCAAGGCGTGTATCCAGGGCAAACTGTTGTTATAGGTGATGCTATGGCGCATGATATTCTAGGTGGATCAATGGTGAATATTGATACATGTCTTGTAAAGCGGGGCCTTCATTATTCAGTGTTTAAAACCTGTGAAAATCCGGCAGAAGTTGACCGTATGCTAAACATTCTAGCTCGTCAGTATAACAACGTGCATCCGAACTATCTGGTCGAAATTTTAGAATGGGGAAAAGCATTGCCTGATCGCAAGCATAAAAAGCGCGGACCTAAATCATCTAAAGCTTAATCGTGGCTATGATTAAACTTTGTCTGTACTATTCCTTAAATGAAACTACTATAATTCCTAGGATGCGTAAGCTTGCTTGTGCATGTTCCAGATAGTCAGAAATAAATCTATGAATTTAAGTTTTGGATATGAAGCAAAATAATAGCAAAAATAAAGCTAAAGTTATGACACTCGCGCTGATTAAGCGTTTGATTGTCGGATATTTATTACCATATAAGGTCCATGTTGCCGGAGCTATTGTATTTATGGCTGTATCTGGAGCAATGACAGCATTGACAGCAGCTTTGCTACAACCTGTTTTGGATGATGTTTTAGGCAGTGGGAAAAAAGAACTTATTATTCCCGTTGCTTGTGGTTTTGCCGGAGCTTTTGCTGTGCGCGGAATATCGACTTATTTGCATACTGTGATGATGAGCCGGGTAGGGCATTCAATTGTTTCAGATATCCAGAAGCATCTCTTCTCTCATTTTATGACACTTGATTTGACTTTTTTCAATTCCCATACCAGTGGAGAACTTATCTCGCGGGTGATTAATGACGTTTCTGTATTGCG
>JAGLKS010000091.1 GCA_023140905.1 Alphaproteobacteria bacterium
TCCTACACCATGCAAACCACCGGAAGTTTGATAAGCTTTATCATTGAATTTTCCGCCGGAATGCAGGGTTGTCAGAATAACTTCCAAAGCGGATTTATCAGGAAATTTGGGGTGACGTTCTACGGGAATACCGCGGCCGTTATCACGAATCGTAATAACATTGTTTTTTTCCAGACAACATTCAATCCAGTCAGCATATCCAGCTACGGCCTCATCCATAGAGTTGTCTAAAATTTCACCAACTAAATGATGATAAGCCTTTTCATCCGTTCCTCCAACATACATACCCGGACGTCTTCGAACAGGCTCAAGTCCTTCCAGAACTTCGATAGATGATGCATCATAACAATCTGACATTCGGCAACAGTAACCCTTTCTTTACTCTAAATAAACATAACCAGTTCACAATCCTTAATGTTATGCACGGCGCAAATCAACGAAAATTTCTAAAAACCGTCAAACAATACTTGTCTGTTTGTATCAATACGAGATACTATGCCTTTACTTACAGCGTTTGTACTCACTTCAATTTACGCATAATTTCGAATTTTTTGCCCAAGAGAACAAAAACAGGGGAAAGTCGTGATTCTAAATCCCAAACCCATCATCAATAGAAACCGATATATAGCATTAAATAATCTCTTAATGATGTTTTTTGTGACGCTGCTAGGCGTTATGTCAGTTTCACATGAAGTTATAGCGAGTGCTGGCAGAAAAACAGATATTTTTGAACGCTTTAAAAAAGACCTGCCGGAATTACCGTTAGCATCACAGGAAAAATTTTTGGAGCTTAGCAAATCTGTAACAAAAAAGCCTTATGGTGAAGATGTACTTGCTTACAGCATGCGCATTGATAAAGATTGGACAGAAGGAGTGGATAGAACTTCAACCAACTTTATTCTCAGTGAAAAGCTGTTTCTGGAGTTAAGTTCTTATTACGGGCCTCCTACAATTTCAGGCCGTAGCCGCATTGTTATCGAAGCTTTAAATTTAGAAGGAAATCTAACAGCCGAGCAATGGTATATAAAATATATCCTTGAAGGAGGATATACGACAGAGGGATTCGTTGCGCATTCTCCCAATAAGGTTGAATCACTTATGGTGATCATGGAAAGAGACTATTCATATTACTTACGTACATTGGTTATGATTAACGGATCAAAGGTAATCATGGTCAAGTACTACATTCCAGCAATCTTCTTTCAGGAACAAGCTGTTATGCAGGCAATGATCCTAAATTCTTTCAAACTAACGTATCCGGTCCAACGCCAATATCAAGAGATGCTACAATATCGTTTTCTTGATATTGCTGAATTTAAATATCCTGCGCAATGGAAGATTTATGCTCGGCCTGTACGAAGTGTTGATCGCTTAAATGCAGCAGTTTTAAATGTTCGCGATGGTGCTGATAACTCTTCAGGAAAAGCCGTTTCTGCAGCGACAGAAGGCAAGCTCGATGTAACAGTTATTTCATCTGCGATTAAAAATACGCTTATAGAAGAAATCGCTGAATACAAAAAAACAATAGAAGCTGATGGTATGTTGATAGGGAAAAGAATACCGGAAGACTATGAGTTTACATATGAAAAGAACATCGACTTCGCAATTACTGAAGTATATAAGGGTATGGATACATTCGAAAATATGAGTGAATACGAATTCTGGTTTACCGTTATGGTAGGAGGAAATTATTATTACTTCATGATGCTTCTGACTCCCTCACGCAACGAGATGTTTGGAACATGGGCAGAAAACACCGAAAACTACAAGTTAATGGTTGCAAATTTTAAGCCAATGGTGGGGGCTTTTCTTGAAAGGGATTAAGATGGTTTCTTATAAGTTAGTCAAATTACTATATATGAACCCATACAAATTTCTATGAAGAATAATACATATCAACTTCAATCGGATGAGTTATTGTTTCGTAAAGCTTTACTTCTTCCATTTTGAGATCAATGTAAGCATCGATAAGTTCTTTGGTGAAGACATCACCTTTAAGCAAAAAATCATGATTGTTTTTCAATATCTCAAGAGACTGACGAAGCGTAGTGGAAACACTTGGTATCTTATCAGCCTCATCTTTAGACAGTTTGTATAGATTCTTATCCATTGCCTCTCCCGGATGAACTTTGTTTTCAATTCCATCTAACCCAGCCATAAGCATTGCTGCAAAAGCCAAATAAGGATTGGCTGTAGGATCTGGAAAACGAACATCTATCCGTCGAGATTGTGCTTTATCAGCGTAAGGAATACGGCATGCTGCTGAGCGGTTGCGCGCCGAATAAGTTAACAGAACAGGAGCATTATAACCGGGAATAAGGCGTTTATAGCTATTGGTTGTTGGATTTGTGAATGCGTTAAGAGCATTAGCATGTTTCAAAATACCGCCAATATAATATAAAGCTGTTTCTGACAGATTTGCATATTCATCCCCTGAGAAAAGAGGTTTCCCATTTTTCCAGAGTGACTGGTGCACGGACATTCCAGAGCCATTATCACCATTAATAGGTTTCGGCATAAATGTCGCGCTTTTTCCATATCCATGTGCAACATTATGAACAGCATGTTTATAAAGCTGGACACTATCGGCTGCCCCTATAAGAGTGTCATATCCTATACCAAGCTTACATTGACTAGGGGCCACTTCATGATGATGCTTTTCAATATTAACCCCCATGCTTTCAATAACGCTCAGCATTTCTGCGCGAATATCTGAAAGGCTATCAACCGGGCTTTCATGGAGATAACCGCTTTTTACAGTTGGGCGATGTCCCATATTGCCGGTCGCATAATCATGCCCCTTATTATAAGGCCCTTCTTCACTGTCAAGATGATAGCCAACCTGATTCATCGTATTGATAACTTTAACATCATCAAAGATAAAAAACTCGATTTCCGAGCCAAAATAAGCAATATCTCCTATTTCGGAGTTTTTAAAGTACTCTTGTGCTTTCTTGGCAATATATCGTGGATCAAGGGCATAAGCTAAATTAGTAATTGGATCATAGATATCACAAAATACTTTAACTGTTTTTTGTGCAGCAAAAGGATCGTAACTAAAACGTGAAATATCCAGTCTAATAAGCATATCAGAAGCACTAACATTCCGCCATCCGACAATAGATGATCCATCAAAGGTAATGCCGTTTTCTATTGTCTCTTTGGTAAATGAGCTGGCATGCAAAGCAATGTGATGCCATTTCCCACACAAATCTGTAAAATTACAGTTAATGAATTGAATATCCTGCTCTTCAATATACTTCAACAAATCCGCAGGGGTCTTAAAAGACAATCTGTATTTGCTCACGCTTACAAGTCCTTATATGTTATTTTTTATGACAGACAAAGATTAGACGTTTTAGCACGTCAACAAAAGAACAACAAGAAGCTTTAAGCAACCATAAAATTAGGTCAAAGATCTCTTCTCTATTAATTTTTTTCTTATTTACACATTATTTATTTATTATATCCTTGACCTAAGCTTCCAATACATTATAGAGAATGTTCACTCGTTATGAGTTATGGCGGATGTAGCTCAGTAGGTAGAGCTCTCGGTTGTGGTCCGAGCGGTCGCGGGTTCAAATCCCGTCATTCGCCCCATTTACATTATTTCTCCCAAGATTGTTTTTAAAGATAAAAACATGATTGCCGTGATTATGCTTATCCAATATCATTACTTCCATGAAAATAAGCAAAAATAACAACGCACCTGAATTATGGGTCAGTTTATTCCCTAGACCCAAAGCGAGCGATCATAAATATATGCGAGGGCAGGTGATTGTTCTGGGCGGCGATGAAATGACTGGAGCAGCATGTCTTTCTGCTGATTCTGCTGCAAGAATAGGGGCCGGGCTGGTAACAATAATTGCTCAAAAACGTAATTTAGCCCATAGATTCAGTGCAAACAAACTTGATCCATTATTCATATACAAAAATTTTCGCCCATATATCATCGCACGCAGGCTCCCTAATCTATCAAGTTATATAGATCAGGCGCAGGGCAAAGGGTGTGTTGCAAGTGTGATCGGGCCGGGATTAGGCAATAACGCATATAAACAACACCGCAGGCTTATTTTAGATATACTAAATAAAGGCGAAAATTTGCCTGTAGTTATAGACGCAGATGGCCTGAATGCCTTTGAAGAAAAACAAACCACATCCACAAAATTATGTAAGGCAATGCACATTAACGCGGTTCTTACCCCTCATGATGGAGAATTCAAAAAAATATTTCCTCAACTCGCGGACACATTAAAGCAAGATCGTTTGGATACTGCCGCACAAGCAGCAAAGCTTTTATCTGGTGGTGTGTTAGTTTTAAAAGGAAATAAAACAATTATAGCTCAACAATTGCGCGGTGATGTGCAAATATTGGAAAATAAGACTGCAAGCCCGTATTTGGCTAGCGCAGGTTCCGGAGATGTCCTGTCAGGGATGATCGCAGGATTAATGGCACAGGGAATGCCTGCATTTCAGGCTGCTGCTGCAAGTGTCTGGATGCATGGGAAAATTGCGCAAGACCTTGGATCTGGGCTTGTGGCTGGAGATTTGATAGAAAATATTCCAAAAGTTTTGAAAGAAATGCTTGGAATTTGAGAAAAATTGGGTTAAAATCTCGCATCAAGTTTGTAAAGACAAACGCGAATTTTATATGGAAGATGCGGGTGTGGCGAAATTGGTAGACGCACCAGATTTAGGTTCTGGCGCCGCGAGGCGTGGGGGTTCAAGTCCCTTCACCCGCACCATCTTTGACTGAGGGGTAGATAACCCCTCTAAAAGCGAGAATGGCATTGA
>JAGLKS010000092.1 GCA_023140905.1 Alphaproteobacteria bacterium
GATGATGAAGCTTTTTTATTTGGTTCAAGGTTAGATGATGCAAAGCGTGGGGGAGATATTGATCTATTAATTTTTTCTCAACAAGCAGGTTTTGAACTCTCCCGAAAAATTACCCGGGATTTTTTTAAAAACTGTGAAGAAAAAATTGATGTACTAGTCATTAACCCAAAGCAAATAACAAAAGAGCAGGCGCTATTTGTCCAATCCATAAAAAAGACATCACTAGCAACACTATGAGTCAACCAAACGCCCGGCAATTACAAATTGCAAAGGAAAAGTATGACAAAACCTATCAATTACTAACAGCCAGTGTAAAGAAAACAACGGAATATGATGTAAATAAAAATTATTCGCCAGATGAAGTAGAGCCCTATGATGCTTTTAGTGATCGTTTTATGCGTACTGTTGAAACTGCTATTAAGTTTTTTAGAAACTATGAATACTATTTGCAAGCAGAGCAAAGCCAGACTTTAAGAGATGGCTTACACCAAATGGAAAAGCTGGATCTAATATCAAACATTGATATATGGCTGGAAATGAGAGATATCCGTAATAGAATAGTGCATGACTATGTGCCTGAAAAAATTGCAGAAATGTATCTATTGATTCGGACTGAATTTTATACGGAAATCAGACAGTTGCATCAAAAAATACAGAAAATTGACTTAGAGATATGATATTAGATCAATATGTCTTTCAAGTTTTCCCGTTTCCACCGTATTGCATCACGGAGAATGTATAGGACTTACTTTTTTCCATTGCGCGGCAAGGGGGGGGCTGTTATGAATAAAGAGCAGGAAATATTACAAAGCATATTATGGCTTGTAGGGAGCGTATAGCTTGAGTGTTGGCACTAAGGATGCGATGTATATTTCTGCAGATGGAAGTTGATAAAATTAGAAGGAAGGGTGGCTCACAGACTTTGATTTATGAGTAAGGAAAGGCAAAAAGCAAGACCTAATGGAATGGTCCGCCCCACTTCCTAAACGGTCTCAAAAGGGCCATGATGTTAGTTTCAAATCAAACATCAAAACAGAAGTGAGACAAACCATGAACAATCATAACGCAAAAGATATCATTAAAGTGTTGGGGATTGACCTTGCCAAACAAAGCTTTCAACTACACGGAGTCGATGGAGAGGATTATGTTGTATTTAAAAAGAAGCTTAACCGTAACCAATTGAGTGCTTTCATCGCCAACCTGCCACCTTGTCTAATCGGGCTAGAAGCTTGTGGTGGAGCCCATCACTGGGTGCGTACTTTTACCCAAATGGGGCATACGGTGAAAATGATCGCACCTCAGTTTGTCAAGCCGTACGTTAAGTCCAATAAAAATGATGCGGTCGATGCGGAAGCGATTTGTGAAGCAGTGCAACGGCCCAATATGCGCTTTGTTCCCGGTAAGAATATTGAACAACAAGATATTCAAAGTCTACATCGAATTCGCAGCCTGCTGGTTGGTAGGCGAACGGCACAGGGAAATCAGATTCGTGGGTTGTTATTAGAATATGGCCTGATTATCCCCAAGGGGATCAGTTACGTCCGAAAAGCCATTCCGTACTTACTTGAGGATGCAGAAAATGCATTAACCCCATTATTTCGTGAACTGCTCAGTGAACTCTACAACGAGATGGTTCATCTAGATGAACGGATCAGTCTATTGGAGCAGAAATTGGCTGCTATCAGCTTACAGAATGAAGATTGTCAGCGTCTACTGACTATTCCGGGAGTGGGTCTGCTGACGGCTACGGCCTTAATCGCAGCCATTGGTGATATCACGGCATTCAAGAATGGACGCGAACTCGCGGCCTGGATAGGCTTGGTGCCACGGCAACATTCTACGGGTGGAAAAGCCACGTTACTGGGCATCAGCAAACGAGGTGATAGTTATCTGCGTACACTGCTGATTCATGGAGGACGAACGGTTGTCCGGGTTGCACACAAACATCAAGATCAGCGCAATCGCTGGGTCAGTGAGCTTGATCAGCGCCGGGGTAAAAACATCTCGGCTGTCGCGGTGGCCAACAAGAATGCGCGTATTGCCTGGGCCTTACTGACCAAGAAGGAAAACTATAGTGCAGTCGGAGCATAGGATGAAAAGAGCATTAATCTATGCGCTCAAAAGGGGCTTCGCCCCTAACCGCGCGGCTTACCCCTCCCTCGCCGGGAGGCAGGGACCGGAAGTCTCCGGCCCCGCCAAAAGGGTATTCTCGGTTCTGGGTCTGTCAAGGACTACTCGACGCAAGCGTCTGCGTTCCTCCTGGACAGTCCCAGAACCGACACAGAAACAAAAAAATAAATGGTTATCAAGACAAAGAGAAGCATCAACTAGCAACGAATTGCGTGGATAAAATTCAAGTGATGGCATAAAAGGTAACACCTGCATTCCTATGAACCTGCTAGGGTCTAGGGCCCATTTGAGGCCGAAGACCTGATGAGGTGGGGATGCGCAGATTCCATCAGGGCCAGAGGTGTGATAAAACCTCATTTCAAGGCCGGATATATGGGAGCAATATTCTTTTTGTCACGAACGAATTTTTTCTTGCAATACGGGGCGGACCATATATGACCCTGATTATTCAAAAGTATGA
>JAGLKS010000093.1 GCA_023140905.1 Alphaproteobacteria bacterium
GGGAGTCATAAAAATGACTTCTGGTACCTTCTCCACTTCTTATAATCCTGTTTCGGTTACGTTGCTAGGTTGTGGGAAGATGGGATCTTCTATGCTTCATTTGTGGTTGGATTGCGAAGCTATATCACAGGCCCATGTGATAGATCCGTCTCCATTACCAAAACGATTTAAAGACAACTCTTCTGTTACATACAGCTCTTCCTGTGATCCCTCTTCTCCAATTACTTCGGATCTTTTGATTTTAGCCGTTAAACCGCAAATATTGGATGAAGCTCTGGCTCCTATAAAGCAACATATTTCACCGGAATGTTGTGTATTGTCCATTGTTGCTGGAAAAGATATAGACACATTATCCAGCTATTTTGATAAAAAACAGCCTATTATGAGAGTTATGCCTAATACTCCGGCATCTATCGGGCAAGGTGCCAGTGTTGCTATTGCTAATAAAATGGTTTCATCACAAAGACGCCAACAAGTTAGTGCTCTTCTCGAATATCTTGGCTCTTTACACTGGATTGAAGATGAAACACTGATGAATGCTGTAACTGCATTATCAGGCAGCGGGCCGGCTTATGTTTTTTATCTTATTGAAGTGTTGAGTAAGGCCGGATGTAATATTGGCCTACCTCAAAATATAGCTGAAGATTTGGCACGGCAAACCGTCATCGGCAGTGCTGCTCTTGCTGGAAAAGATAATGATATCCCCGCAGCAACATTGCGCCAAAACGTCACCAGCTCAGGCGGAACAACGCAAGCAGCTCTTGATATATTAATGGATGGCCGTCTGGAATCATTATTTCACGATGCGCTGAAAGCAGCTAGAATACGCAGCAAAGAACTTAACGGATAAGAAACCGCTTGTTCTTAGGTGAGACTACTATAACTGCTTTACGTACGTGTTCCCAAGCCGATATCTTTTGCAAGCTTGCTCCGGCGTTGCGCATAGTTAGGCGCAACCATCGGATAATCTGCAGGAAGCCCCCAACGTTCGCGATATTGCTCTGGAGTCATATCATAAGCTGTCTTCAAGTGACGTTTAAGCATCTTCAATTTCTTGCCGTCTTCTAAACAAATAAGATGATCTGGCGTAATTGACCGATTAATTGGCACAGACGGTTGAGGCCTGTCTACAGAAGAAAACCCTTTATCTCCGACATTTAATAAAGATTTATATACATTCTCGATAACATCAGGGATATCTTCTATGGAAATAATATTGTTAGAAACATAAGAGGCCACGACCTCAGTTGTTAGAGTTAATAATTCCCCTCGACTTATTTCTTCACTCATACACACGAACTTTCTTTTACCTGTTTTTATAACCTAATTTAAGAAAATTAATATTCCGATACACACGGATACAATCTTAGGGCTAATAGACTTGCATACTTCATCTGGAATCTCAAGAAATTATACAAACTACACGCATAAATTATGCACATTGAAATAATTGTTCAATTCATGGTCTTTCTTATTTCCTATACTGCTTAATTGAACGAGGTATATTCTTAGCAACCCCGATCTCTGCTCCGCGCAAATAAACTGGCCTACAACCATCTTCATGTCCTTGTTCCCGATCAATAAATACCGCTAATTTTGCTACAGAGCAAATCGCAGGCATTGTAACCACATGGTTTGGTAATACGAGATTATGTTCACTCATGAGGCGATCTACTGCATCTCCAATGAGCAAAGAATTTGTCTTACTTATAATTGTTTCTATTTCTGAACCGGATGCAACTTTTGCAGGAACATTTGTTACCATACTCTCTATCTTTGCTTGAACGCCCTCCTCTCCCTTATTCTCAAACATTTGAAAATAATAATCTTTGCGTTTTGTCTCTAAGATAAGTGCATAATGATCGTAAAGCAGCCTCTCTTCTTGAACCGCCTTCTGGCCAAGATAAGTCTCCAGCACAGATAAAAATGTTGATACACCGATCACTGGCTTTCCTGCGGCTAAACCTATTGCTTTGGCTGTGGCTATTCCAATACGCATCCCTGTAAAAGCTCCAGGACCATTAGTAACGCCGATTAAATCCAGATTATTATACTCTGTAACAGATTTTTCCATCACACTCTGGATCATTGGCATAAGGTGCTCAGCCTGCCCACGGCTCATTTCTAATTGTTCTTCCGCCAAAACAACGCCTGTGCAATCTTCGTCATTATGCGTCTCATAAACGCAAGCAGAGCATCCATTCATAGCGCTATCGATTGCAAGAACCCGCATGTCTTCATCCTTTTATTTGTGATATTTTATTGCTTATAGTAGTTTAGCTTAATAAAGAAAAGGCAAACAGTTTATATCCGCTTGCCTTTTGGTAACTTTATTATCAATAAGGAATCTTTAGAACTTATAGGTATCCAGCTCTTTCGGTCCCAGCACTTTAACTTCTTCGCCTTTATTGTTGAATATACGGTAGTTGCCACGTAATTTTGGGTGTCTAACTTCTCCGAATTCGATTGATTTAATCACGGATAGAAACGCCGGACGCCATTTATAGAAAACACTTTCCGCCGCAGAACAATCAACAACATACACTTGATCGTGATATAGAGAAGCAAACATGATACCGCGCTTACGAACTAATGGCCCCTCTGCTGTTTCATATGACGCTTCAGACATACTAGCATATCCTTGAGCCAGACCGGATTGGTCCTTAAATGTGTCAACGATTACATCATTATATTCGCCTAGATAATTATTCCAGAAATCCCTGCTATACGCTATTTTTTGTATATCAGAGTCGAACTTGCCCGGATAAATAACAAAGCGGCGGTCTTCGCGCACACGTACGCGACATGTAGCATAATCATTTACACCAGGAGCAGATATCGTAATTTGATCATCAGCCTTCTGATTCGTCACACGCTTCCATGTATCAGGAAACGACATTGTAAAACGCTCTTCCCGGTCTTCATAAAAGAATATCTCAGCCTGTGCAAAAGTAGAAAATGCCGAAACAAACAGAGTGCTAAAAGCTAGCCCTGTCAAAAAAGATTTGGATATACTAAACATTATTTCACGCTGTCCCAATTTTACGCTGTAACAAGTCCCAGATAATTAAACGTATAATAAAAAACGTTATAATTAAAAACTGCGACTATTGTGCTATTTCTTGCTCAAAAATGCAAATATCTTCTTATAATAATTAGCATAGTCCGTATAGATAATAAAGTCAGCATGAACTATACCATTATATTTAGTGAATCATTGCTACTTTAGATAAGCCCATAATATCGAAAACTTCGCCAAGAGTCTGCGCTGCCATTTTACGTGCTTGCTCTGCTCCATCATGTAAAACTGTCTCAATTTGCGCTTTATCATCCAAAAGCTCGTTCATACGTTCGGTTATAGGGGCAAGATGTTCCACCGCCACATCCGCCAGAGCCGGTTTAAATTTACCAAATTGTTGCCCGGCAAATTCTTTAATAACCTGCTCTTTGCTGATACCGGCCAAAGCCGCATAGATTGTAACAAGGTTCATCGCTTCGGGACGTCCCTCCAGATCTTTTAAGTTATCTGGTAACGGATCAGAGTCGGTTTTGGCTTTTTTGATTTTCTTAACAATCATCTCAGGCGTATCAATCAGATTAATCCGCGTCATGTCAGAGTCAGCCGATTTGCTCATTTTCTTGGTTCCATCACGCAAAGACATCACACGAGGAGCCGGACCGGAAATAACAGGCTCAGGCTGAGAAAAATAATCCACACCATAACGTGTATTGAAGGTTGATGCTAAATCACGGGTAAGTTCCAAATGTTGTTTCTGATCTTCCCCCACAGGCACATGTGTTGCCTTGTAAAGCAGAATATCCGCCGCCATCAGCACAGGATAAGCAAACAGGCCAAGACTGGCGCGTTCCTTATTCTTTCCAGCTTTATCCTTAAACTGAGTCATGCGCTCCAGCTTACCCATCTGAGACATCGTGGCAAGAAGCCACATAAGCTGTGCATGTTCTGGAACATGGGACTGAACAAATAGTATTGATTTTTTCGGATCAATTCCAGCTGCCATATAAGCTGCGGCAATCTCAAGGGTTGCCTGAGAAAGCTGTGTGTGATCGTAAGGCATTGTGATTGCATGCAAATCAACAACGCAATACAAACGTTGCGTATCTTCCTCTTTTTGAAGATCCACCCAGTTCTTTAGCGCACCAAGATAATTCCCAAGGTGAAGCTGACTGGTTGGCTGCATACCTGAAAAAATACGTTTCATATCAATGCTCTTTCATATGTTTGTTATGTGTTTATTTTACGTTTCAGCACTTTACCATGTAGCGTTTAATATTGGATATACTAATAACTTTCATCAATAAAATTAAAGCCGCATATAAAGCTATGCCGCTTGCAATAATTCCTGTCAAAGCGATAATTTGAGAAAATATCTCCGCCCCGAATACCATACTATGAAGCACGGAATCCAACATATACACGACAGCTCCCATGATGCAAGAAGCGAGTATAATTTTAGGAGCATTCCTTCGAAATTTCTTGTCAAAGCATGCCACTTCATGACCTTTAAGCGCCCGTATATGCAAATAAAATTGCAACCATCCCGTTAGCCCTGTACCCAAAGCTATACCGGCCACTCCAATAATCTGAATAAGAATAAGGCTCAAAATGATATTCAGCACAGTAGCAATAACCGATATACGTACAGGCGTTGTTGTATCTTCACGCGCCCAATGCGCTGTTGAAAAAACTTTGATAGCAACATAGGACGGAAGCCCTATAGCATATGCTCTTAGGACATTGGCACATATCTGGCTATCCACAGCGTCGAAAGCGCCACGCTCAAAAAGAACGGTAATCAATGTTAAAGGCATAGCTAGTAACGCTATGGATGCCGGTAAGGCCAGTAAAAGACAATATTCAAGAGAGCGGTTAAACAAGTCTTGCGCCTCGGTTTTATCTTTCTTTGTCATGGCACGGGAAAGTATGGGAAGAAGAGCTGTACCAACTGCTATGCCCACCACACCCAATGGTAACTGATTGAGACGATCAGCATAATACAGATAAGAGATAGAGCCTTCTTTAAGAAAAGACGCTATAATCACATCAGCAAATAAATTGATATGAATAACACCGGCTCCGATTACAGCAGGTCCCATAAGATAGAAAACCTTGCGCATATCAGCGTCAAGCCTTGGAATCCCAAGGGTTAGCCGCATTCCTGCTTTTTTTGCACATGCCAGAAGAAAGGTAAATTGTAATATACCGGCTATGAGCAATCCCCAAGCCATAGCATGTCCGGCTGTTTGAAAATAACCGCTTAATAATAACGATACGATGAGTGCCACATTAAAAAATACAGGTGCAAAAGCAAATGGTGCAAACCGGTCCATAGCGTTAAGCACGCCTCCTAAAAGCGCCGCCAAAGAAATCAACGGTAGATAAGGAAATGTAATCCTGCTTAGCTCCACAGCCAGATTAGAACGCATCGGGTCATCTGAAAAGCCAGGTGCAATTGCACCAATAATGTAAGGCATCATTATAAGAGCAAGCACCGTAAATACAGATAATGCGCAAAGCATAATCATAAATGCATTACTAGCAAATTTATCTGCTGTTTTCTGTGTTTCGATTTCCCGCTTTTTGGAATACATAGGAACAAAAGCAATACTAAAAGCTCCCTCTGCAGTAATGCGCCGGAAAAAATTGGGAAGCTTAAACGCTACAAAAAAAGCATCTGCTATAGGCCCTGCCCCTAAATAAGCCGCTGTTAAAATGTCCCGCGCAAGCCCAACTATACGTGATAACGCCGTCATTCCTGCGACTGTAAGCATTGCTTTTGCGAGTTTCATTCAGCTTTATTCCTTAAGATCGTGTTTTAATAGGCTTTTTCATTGATAAGGTCTGATACGTATTAAAGTCCAGATGCAAAAGATAGTAGCTTACTTTTATATATTATCGTGAGATATAATTTATGCACACACATTTTTATTTGACATTCCGGCATATCAATATGCTATCATCCGCGATGGGGGCGTTGTTTTTCTATAATCTATCTAAAGAGGGACTCTGGATATGAGTAATTTTACCCGTTCAATTTTGTATTCAACAACTGTACTTGCTATGGGACTCGTTGCTATGTTTGCACTATATAATAGTGTTATAATATCTCCTGATGGAGCAAGCGTAGCGCAGATATCTCCAGCTACAGGAGATAGTGATTTGGGAATCGTTTATGATTCTGACACTTCTGATGCGTCTAACATGGAAGAAGCGGTTTCCTCCTCTGACATCCAAAATGTTGTAGATCCTGCAACACAAGGTCTTGCCGATGAAATCAATTCTGCTATAGACGGATCTCGTTAATTACAGTTTTCTTTGAAAATGAGAATATGAAGAGCCTTGCTTTTTAGCACGGCTTTTTTTACTGTTCACGCTTGAGAGAAATATACACAATAAATATACACAATATAGATTCTATATAAAAAATGCTTGATGGTAAAAAAATACTACTGATTATCTCCGGAGGAATAGCAGCCTATAAAACGCTGGATCTTATCCGGATTTTACGCAAAGAAAACGCGCATGTAACATGTGTTCTAACGAAAGGCGGGGCACAATTTGTCACACCTTTGAGCGTAGCTGCCCTGTCAGAAAATCAGGTTTATGATGATCTCTGGTCACTTACTGATGAAACTCAAATGGGCCATATTCGCTTAAGCCGTGAGCATGATCTGATTATTATAGCTCCCGGAAGTGCTCATATGATGGCTAAAATGGCGCATGGATTAGCTGATGATCTAGCCTCTACCCTGCTCTTAGCCTCTGATAAACCAATTATGATTGCACCTGCAATGAACTCTGTTATGTGGAGACATAAAGCGACGCGAGCTAATGTGGACACATTGCTTGAGCGTGGGATAGTGTCTGTTGGTCCCAATGAAGGAAATTTAGCTTGTGGAGAAAATGGCATTGGACGGATGAGTGAGCCTAACGAGATTATTTCTGCTATTAAGAAATTCTTTGCCAATAAACCATTAGAAGGCTTGCATGCTCTGGTTACTGCCGGGCCAACATATGAACCCCTTGATCCTGTACGTTTTATTGGAAACAGATCTTCTGGAAAACAAGGTTATGCTATTGCGCACGCTTTATTAGAAGCAGGAGCACAAGTTACGTTAGTCAGCGGACCTACACGAGAAAACCCTGTTGATGGCGCAAATATGGTTTATGTCGAAACTGCGCTGGAAATGCTTGCCGCTTGTGAAAAAATTCTGCCTGTTGATATCTGCATTTGTAGTGCTGCCGTTAGTGACTGGCGAGCAAAAAAAGCTAATAATCAAAAAATCAAGAAAACATCTGATAATGAACCGCCTACTCTTTCTTTTGTAGAAAACCCGGACATTTTAAAAACAATCTCAAATCATAAAAATAAACGCCCTGATTTGGTCGTAGGCTTTGCCGCAGAAACAGAAAACATAGAAAGTTATGCCAGATCAAAACTTGAGCGTAAAGGATGCAACTGGATTATGGCTAATCTTGTTGGCAAAAATAGAAATGGCAAGGAAAAAGCTTTTGGTTCGGATGAAAATCAAATATATTTCTTCACACATGCAGATAAAAATCCGGAACCTTGGGAGCATATGTCCAAAAAACATATTGCCCACCGTTTGGTTGCAAAAATTACAGAGCATTTTAAGAACTAATTATTCGCAAATCAAAGTAACTCTGTATAAAAAATTGAACCATTAATAAATATAGTTTTGACTGGAAGAATATGACTAATAAATTAGATAATGAAATGAAATTGATAGCAGAAGAAGATATCTCTGTTGCACTAAAACCATTAGACCATGCTGTAGGCCTAAAATTGCCCAGTTACGCAACATCTCAATCTGCCGGGATGGATTTAACCGCAGCATTGGAGGAAGCTTTGGAATTAGGCCCCGGTGATCGTGCCCTTGTCCCAACAGGTTTATCTATTGCCTTACCGCAAGGTTTTGAAGCGCAAATCCGCCCTCGGTCAGGACTTGCTGCAAAATATGGCATTACAGTTTTGAATTCTCCGGGAACTATTGATGCCGATT
>JAGLKS010000094.1 GCA_023140905.1 Alphaproteobacteria bacterium
ATAAAAAAGGGTTCCTTTAAGCTCATAACTTTTTTTATGTTTAACATAAGATTCACTTTATTTCATTAGACTCAATTCATAATTAATGCTGAAAAAGACACTGTATGCTCCAATCAAAACCTCGCCATTGTTGCACTCAGTACCAATAAAAGCAAGAAAAACGATCTCTGGTATTGGGTTCTTTTCCGGCCTTACATCTGGACGTTTCCACATTCAGCGTGGCACAGGCGGGATCATTTTAGCAAACGCGGAGCTGGAGCTAAATTAATGGCAAGCAATGTAAATATTTGCTATAATGCCGAGATGTCTACTTTAAATCAGAAAACTGAAAAATATGCTTATCCTTGTTTTCCAGAAAAAGAAGATAAGGACAGTTTTTATTTTCCAGATTCTGTAATTGACCCTTTCGTCAAAGCATCTCATGGAGTTAGCAAAGATGTTTTTGAAATACAGATTAATACCAGAGATGCTGGCCTTTCACCTTTCAACAGGCACAGATTGTTTATTCCAGATCCTCAACTCTCATGGAAAAAAAGCTGCGCTTTAGTTATAGCCGCGTTTGAAGAATTTCATCCAGATTTAGGTGCGAAAGCCAGAGAAGTTATAAAAAATAATGATCGTTGGAAATTAAAAGAAGTAAAAGCAGGAGAAGCAGGAGGCAGATGTCACCCTGCAAATTGTGAAACTAACCAAGAATCTTATGCTGTCATAGAATATGCTTTTGATGGAACCATAAACGATGCTGTATATATTGCACATGAATTGGGACATTTAATTGCAGATGATTACAGAAATAAAGCTGGGTTTTCATATCATGATGAAAAGCAGCATATGTTTGAAGTGCAAGCTTTTTTTACACAAAATATCCTTTATGATTATCTTAAAACACATCCTGATCCGAATTTGAGCCAAGCCTCACAAAGTCATTTTATTGGTGAAATAACAAGTAGTTTTTATTCCTTACCTATAGGCGTTGGAGCACTTGAAGCAGAAAGAGCTGCTTTATCAGGGCAAAGTGACACTGATATTAGGAATTCTTATTCTACTGTTTTAAGATCAGGCTTGGGAGAAAACTGGCACAAATATGGTAAAGCCAAACGGCTTTTAGACCACATTACAGATTCTAAAAAACGAGATAGCTGGGGTATTTGTGATTTGCACAAGCACTCCATGGCATCAATCATGGCCACAGGTTTATTCCTGCGCTCTGCGGAACAAGATTGTCATGAGCGTTCCAAGTTAGTCGATACCTTATTCGGAGAAGAAGTGCCAAAAGACATTCTCGAAATATTTGGTAAAGTCGGGGTGCATACAAAAGCCGGTATCCGAAAGATGGCTAAAGACACTGTTCATCATATTGCAGGGCCTGTAATGGCTATTAAAAATCCAAAACAACTTCTTGAGCAAAGGTACGGTATGTGAGGTTTTAAGATGACCGATTACACATACGAAAGAATAGACCCTGAAAAAGTATCTAAACTATGTGATGCCGAATTTTCAGATTTATACAGAGATGTTGATTTATTGGCGCAATTCTGTACTATTCTTAAGTGGAACTACTATAAAAGAAAAAGATTTCCCAGATGAGCTTTACGCCCATACATTTTCAAGAATGCGTAAATTAGGCGCGAAGGTTAAAACATATTATGATATGCACGTGAGAGCTATACAGCTCAAAGACAACAAGCTATTAATAGATCGCCTTCGTACTTACGGTGGTTACATTTTTATTTTTGGCTTGCTGCAAGGCAGCTAGACAAACGACCCACCCTATAACTTATTGATATACAATCAAATAAAAGCATTGATGGCGGAGACGGAGGGATTCGAACCCTCGATGAGGCTATAAACCCCATACACCCTTAGCAGGGGCGCGCCTTCAGCCACTCGGCCACATCTCCGTTTTACTATTTCAACGAGCCCACGTCTTTAAAGGTTTATGTTTATCTTCGCAAAAAGAGCCACGCCGCTACATTTATCAAAAATGCTAACGCTTTTACTATGCGATTAACATGGTTTTGTAAAGCTGTTCTTATTTCTTTTTCTTATCTTCTTTATCTTTGGCGGGTCGTTTAAGATTCTCGTTTTTTATACGCTTCATCACGATTAAAAAAGCTTTACACTTTTTCTCCCGTTTTACTGAGATGATTTCCCATCCCAGATCGCCATGGCGGTTTAGAAATTCGGAGAATTTTACCGGGTTAATTTTAGAGCAACAGCTCAATAGCGAACCACATTTATCCTCATGGTAGAGGTCGGTTTTATACTCATACTTAATCATAGTGTGTTTCCTCCCACTATTTTCTTATATGTTACTAGCTAAGCTTCTCTTTTAAAAGCTTATTTACAGCTGCTGGGTTAGCTTTCCCCTGAGATTTTTTCATGACTTGCCCAACAAAGAAGCCAAAAAGCTTATCTTTTCCTGCTTTATATGCTGCAACATTATCCGGGTTTTCGGCTATGACCTTGTCAATCAGAGATTCGATTGCGCCGGTATCTGTGACTTGTTTCAAGCCTTTTTCCTCAACGATTACGGCAGCGTTTTTACCGCTGATGAACATTTCAACGAAAACCTCTTTAGCAATTTTACCTGAGATTGTTTCATTAGCAATAAGATCGATCAAACCTCCTAGCTGTTTTGTAGAGATTGGGCTGTCGATAATTGTTTTTCCGTTTTTGTTTAAGATACCTAATAGCTCGTTAATGATCCAGTTTGCAGCCATTTTAGAATCGCGTCCTTCAGTGACTTCTTCGTAGTAATCAGCACGTTGGCGATCAGAGATTAGAATGCTGGCGTCATAGGTGCTGAGCCCTAGTTCTTTGATAAAACGGTGTTTTTTCTCATCAGGTAATTCCGGCAAGGTTTTTTTGATTTCATCAATCCAGTCTTGAGAAACATCCAAAGGCAATAAATCCGGGTCTGGGAAGTAACGGTAATCATGTGCTTCCTCTTTTGAACGCATGGAGCGTGTTTCCATTTTATCAGGGTCCCAAAGCCGTGTTTCCTGATCAACTGTACCTCCATTTTCTAACAAATCAATCTGGCGGCGTGATTCATATTCTATGGCTTGTTGTACTGCTTTGACAGAGTTGACGTTTTTAATCTCTGCGCGTGTGCCTAATTCATCGCCGGGCTTGCGCATAGAAACGTTTACATCAGCGCGCATAGACCCTTCATCCATATTTCCATCACATGTTTCAAGATAGCGCAGGATCATACGAATTTTGCTGATATAAGCAGTAGCTTCTTCTGCGCCTCTAATATCTGGTTCGGAAACGATTTCCATGAGCGCGCAGCCTGAGCGGTTTAGATCAACATATGACTTGCTTGGGTGTTGGTCATGGATGGATTTTCCTGCATCTTGTTCGAGGTGTAGACGGGTAATGCCGATGTTTTTGCTGCTGCCGTCAGGTAGATCAATTTCAATAGTACCTGTACCGATAATCGGGTGCTCAAATTGTGAAATTTGATAGCCTTGGGGCAAGTCAGGATAAAAATAGTTTTTACGTGCAAAAACCGAATGTTTATTAATTTGTGCATTAAGGCCTAATCCTGTGCGAATGGCTTGTTCTACACATTTTTTATTCAGGACGGGCAGCATTCCAGGCATAGCTGCATCAACCATGGAAACCTGTGAGTTGGGAGATGCGCCGAAAGCTGTCGAGGCTCCAGAGAAGAGTTTCGAATTTGCAATGACTTGCGCATGGATTTCCATCCCGACAACAATTTCCCATTCACCTGTTTTGCCTTTTATCATTTGAGCCATTTGTTCTTGCCCGTTCCTTTATTTATTATTAAATTTAGTATTGTTTATAACCCGTTTGCTTCAGTTGCTTTTTTCATAAAGCAGTCTTGCGCGGCATGCCTTGGAATATCTCTTTAAGTTGTAAAAATATGTCTCAGAGATAAAGTGCCTCTCTAGCGGATTGAGAGTCATAGGATCATATTTTATTGCATCCATAAAGAAATCGGGTGCAGCAATAATTAAGAGATCGTTATATTCTTTTGCAACACAGCGGCAGATATTCTTCTTCCCATAAATAATACCATCAAGTTCTTTTCCATACAGGCAATCTTTGTAGACTTTGTCGCTAACAGCTTGATCCATACAGTCTGTATAAGCATAAGTCATAGCTTTCATGCGGGCATTGCGTCCTGCTTCTGTGTCTTTATAAAGCTCGGCAAATTCCGGGCCGGTGAGGACTTCAGGTATCTTAGCTGCTGTGCAGGCACAGAGAAGTGTTTTTTCCTCTTCATCAAAAGCCAGACTTTCTGATTGCATACATTTTTTGTAATAGATATTGCCCCTTTCCTTGGATTTAGTATTCTCATCATAGTCTTTTGGCTTTGGATTAAGAATTTCTCCCAAAGGTTTGACTGTGCTATCTCCTTGGCTTTGCGCGTAGCTTGTGCTTGTAGTTGCCAAGATAAAAAAAGCTGTTAGCATAGCGGCAAGACATGCTAAAGCAAAAAAAGATTTAAGAAAGAGGGGGGCTGTTTTCAGCATGTTTTCTATCCTTATAACAAAATTTGTGGGCGTGCTGTAAAGTTTGCCAGATTTTCAATAACACCTGCAACCTTAAACACGGTTTCTTCATCCCACGGACGGCCAATAACTTGTAATCCAAGCGGTAATCCTTGTGGATCTACTCCAGCGGGTAATGACATTCCGGGCAAACCTGCCAAAGATGCGGGAACGGTGAAGACGTCGTTTAAGTACATTTTAATAGGGTCGTTTTCATTCTCTCCAATAGCAAATGCTGCTGAGGGAGCTGTCGGTGTTATTAAAGCATCGCATGTTTCAAAGGCTTTTAAGAAATCTTGTAAAATCAGACGGCGAACTTTTTGTGCTTTGATATAGTAAGCATCATAATACCCTGATGAAAGGACATAAGTTCCAATCATAATGCGGCGTTTTACTTCATCACCAAAGCCTTGGGCACGTGTAATTTCATACATATCGAGCAAGTCGCTTTCATCAGCGCGTGGTCCGTAACGTACACCGTCATAACGTGCGAGGTTAGAGGAACATTCAGCCGGGGCGATAATGTAATATGTAGCTAAAGCATAATGTGTGTGTGGTAAGCTGACTTCTACAGTTTTTGCTCCAGCGTCATGCAGCCATTCAATGCCCTGTTCCCATAATTTAAGGATTTCTTCGGGCATACCATCAACGCGGTATTCTTTAGGAACGCCGATGGTTTTTCCTTTGATATTGCCATCAATAGCCGCAGCAAAGTTAGGCACAGGCTTATTAGCACTTGTGCTGTCTTTTGGATCATGTCCGGCCATAGCTTGTAATATCAGGGCATTGTCTTTGACTGAGCGTGCAAAGCATCCAGGTTGGTCAAGGGATGAAGCAAAAGCGATAACTCCCCAACGTGAGCAGCGTCCATAAGTTGGTTTAATACCGGAAATACCGCAAAAAGACGCCGGTTGGCGAATAGATCCGCCTGTATCTGTTCCTGTTGCGCCCATACAGAGTTGAGCACTAACAGCAGAGGCAGATCCTCCAGAAGATCCGCCGGGAACCAAATCTTGATTTAGATCATCTTTGCGCCGCCATGGGTTTATTGTGTTACCGTAATAGCTGGTTGTTGTAGATGAACCCATCGCGAATTCATCCATATTTGTTTTCCCCAGCATTACCGCACCATTATTGAACAAATTTGTCGTAACAGTTGATTCATATTTTGGCTTAAAACCTTCAAGAATGCGGCTGGACGCAGTCGTTTGCACATCATAGGTGCAGAATAGATCTTTAATTGCCAAGGGAATTCCTTCGAGTATTCCGATTTCATTACCAGTGCCGCGTTTTTCATCGCTGGCTTTAGCTTGTTTTAATGCAATTTCCGGTGTTTCTGTAATGTAAGCATAGAGATTATTATGCTTTTCCATCATATCAATGTGAGCTTGCGTTAACTCAACAGATGTAAATTCTTTGTTTTTTAGTCCATCCAGAGCTTTATCGATTGTTAGATTTGTTAGAGTGTTCATTATTTCCTGTCTTTCTTGCGAAACATAATCAGTGATATAGCTGTGTCCGATAAGCCAAAAATCATAAGAAGAATTGCCAATAGGCGTGTTGTTTCTTCGTTAACCCCTGTAAATGTGTAAACAACAGCAGGATCAATCAATAAGTATAGTGCTGTTACGATCATAATAATTCCGCTGAGCAACATTGTAAGTTGCACGGTTTCTCTAGCTTCTTGCGGAATTTTATCGATAGGTAACATTTTTATACCAATAACTTTTTGCTGTTTATCCTGTTCTTCTCGGTTTTCATTCTATGACTTTGGGAACAACAAAATAACCCTGATTTGCATCCTGACTGTTTGCTAGAATTTCTTCTCCACAGTTTCCGTCACTAACTACATCTTCGCGTAGAGGTAATGTAATATCTACAACATTAGCCAGAGGTTCAACATTATCGGTATCAAGCTCTGAGAGTTGTTCAATAAAGCCAATAATATTTGATAATTGAGGAGCCAGACGTTCCATCTCCTCATCATTCATACGCAGGCGCGCTAATCCGGCCACTTTTTTAACTTCTTCTTTGCTTAAAGACATAGTTTGGATAGCCCCTTTTTTTTAATGCTTTGGTTTTTTTAACACTACGCTGTATAAGGTGCAAGAGGTTAAGATGATCGATAGATTGGAAAATATAGCTAAATTTTGTCCCGAAGATGTGCGTTTGCTTGGGATGGATGTCGGAAAAAAGACAATTGGGTTGGCATTAGCTGATAGTGCAAAGGGGTTAGCTACACCACTTCTGACTATACGACGCACAAAATTTACCAAAGATATTAAAGAATTGGAGATTGTCATTCGTGATTATGATGTTGGTGGATATGTCATTGGCTATCCATTGAACATGAATGGCAGCGAGGGGCCGGGATGTCAGTCCGTGAGGGATTTTTCACACGAGTTTGAGCGGCAGATTTCCGAGGGTTTGCGGCCAGAAGGAGGGCTGTGGGTTGCTTTATATGACGAAAGGTTATCCACAGCATCTGTGGAAAGCTTCGTGGATGAATCTGTGGACATCTCTAGGCGTTATGCAAAAGAAAAAGGCATCACTGATAAGCTTGCAGCACAGGTGATTTTGCAATCTGCTTTGGACTTTATGCAGCTATCAGCTACAAAGTAACTCCAACGCACATTCGTTTGATGGATGTGAATTGTAATCCTGCAGAGGTTCACTTTTCAGAGTTTTTTTCCGTAGCACATCAGAGAATTGCCATTTTCTTTCATCCAGCGTTTTCCATTCTTGTAATCGCAAGATAGTGACTTGCATACTTCCCAAAAAGCGGGGCTGTGGTCCATGTGAATTAAATGGGAAACTTCGTGGGCTACTACGTAGTCAATAGCGCTATAAGGTGCAAAGATTAACCGCCAGGAAAAAGACATATTTGCGTCTTGTGAACAACTTCCCCAACGACTTTTTGTATCACGGATCGTCACTGATTTAACGCTTTTTCCAATTCCTGATGCTTTATCAGAAACTATATCGGCCAGTCCGGCACGGGCTATTTTTTTTAGGTGCATAGTGATGCGGTTGGCTGGATCTTGCTGATAGGTTTTTATATACAGCGCATCATCACATTGTTTTAGTGTGGTGCGTTTCAGCGTAGGATCTATGGCGATGTCCAGCCGTACCTTATCGCCAAAAACAGGAAGAATAGTATCATGTGTAAAAGGAATGGTTTCCGGTAATTTCCCTAGAGTCTTCTTGACCCAGTCTTCGTGATCCTGCGCAAAACGATAGGCTTTATTAAGAGGCATATGCCGGGGCACAATCAAATTAATTACGCGCTCCACGGGGTCAAGCCGTAAAGCAACATGCCGCGCTCTTTTGCTTCGTTTGACTGTAACCAGATCTTTAATCATGAAAATAAAACTATAGTAATTAGCATTTACTTTTGCAGTGCGTTACATGTCTCTATCGTAGATTTCCACGCCTACGCTCCGTGTGCCTGCTGCAAAATAAAGTCAAATCACTATACCATATGTTAGCGGTCTACACTTCAAGCTTTATTTTTCTTCTTTGTGCTTGTTTTTGCTTTTTTCGATTTTGTTGAAACTTTTGTTTTTTTGGTCTTGGTATGCTCAGATTTTTTAGTCGATTTAACAAGCGGTTTTTCAACCTTCCTTCCTTTTTTCTTCGGTGCAGCATCGTCCAATTTTTCTGTATTTGCACTTTTCCTCTGTATACCTTTTTTAGCTTGAGGTTTTTTAGTTTTCACTTTTTTGTCAGTGAAGCTTACTTCTATGACATTAGCTTTTGGATCAGGTTTGGTCACTTTTTCTAATGGGTCAAGCAGTGGCAAGTGCACACGTACCTTTGGCTTTGGACCTTTGTTTATTCTAAGCTTTTTCTTTTTGGTTTTATTATTTGCAGCTTTGATTTTTGGTGCATCAGAACCATTGTCTTCTTTTTTCTTTTGAGGTTGGTATTCTTTAATTGGTTTAACACTAGCTGATTTTGTAACGAAAACCTCTAGCGGAGCGATATCCTGTGTAGTCTTTTTGCTCTTATTTGCGTTTTGACTGAAATAATAACCTTGGTCCGGGACGGTTTTTGTGTCAGTGCGTTTTTGAATACATCCGCAATTTTTATAGCTTTCCGGCCTGTTTTCTTTTAGCCAGCGCCGTACAGCCGCAATTCCGTGTATATCACGGTCAAAACGTTTTGGTGCTTTGTCGGGAATCACTTTGAAGTCAATTTCAGGAATTGGGTCTTTATCTTCATCGAATTTACGAATGAAATTGCGAATGCGCGGCATGATTTCATTGCGCCAACGTGTACCGTTGAATATTCCGTAGTGACCACAGCCTAGCTGGAAGTGGTTATATTGTTTGCATTGAGGTAATGACAGGCATAATTCATGAGCCGCTGTTGTTTGTCCTCGCGCAGAAACATCATCTAATTCGCCTTCTATAGTCATAAGTGCTGTATGGCGGATATCTTGTGGGCGCACGTCAATTAATTCACCATTTATAGGATTACGCCATTTCATTTTCCCGCGTGGTAATGATTGTTTCTGGAATACTTCAGAGATTGTTTGAAGGTAAAATTCTGAGGTCATATCCATAACTGAGAGGTATTCATTATAAAAAACACGGTGTTTTTCGCTTGATTCGCCATCTCCGGTTACGAGGTGCTGGAAGAATTTGAGATATGAGCTAATATGCATATCCAGATTCATTGACATAAAACCAGATAATTGTAGAAACCCCGGATAGACACGTCTTCCTGCTCCAGAGTAATAGGGCGGTATCGTATTTATAACGTTATTTTCAAACCACCGTAATGGACGAGACTGAGCGATCTCTGTTACAGCTGTTTTTGAAACACGTGTATCAATAGGGCCTCCCATCAACGTCATGCTCATAGGTTGGTTCGGATCGCGCTCTGCGGCCATAACAGAAATAGCAGCCAATACAAGATAAGCAGGCTGGCATACAGCAATAACATGTGTTTCCGGGCCAAGCAGACTCATAAAATCGTGGATATAAGCTATCGAATCATCAAGGTTAAAGCGTCCTTCTGATAATGGTATGTCGCGTACATTTTTCCAGTCTGTAATATAGACATCATGATGGGGGATAAGCGCTTTGACGGTGCCTCTGAGCAAAGTAGCATAATGGCCGGAAAGAGGAGCTACAAGCAGGATCTTTGGATCATTACGAGTGGTCTTGCGTTTGAAGTTTAACAGGCGGCAAAACGGGCGGTCGGCAATGACTTCTTCTGTCACTGTGACTTTTCCCCCTCCGATAGATGTGGATGTTATGCCAAAAGCAGGTTTTGTAAATCCTTGTGTAAGATTCAAAATGATGTCTGCGTTCGCATTCATCACACGCCCGAAAAGTGTTTGTGACAGCGGGTTTAGTGGGTTTTGAAATATAAGGCGCGTTAACTCTGCCGGTAAACGTAGGGGCATTGTTAGGGCATTACGCATTTCATAGAGGTGGTAAAGCATCCATAATCCTCGTTTTTGTGATTCTCACTTTAAGGTGATATAAAAATTCTTTTAAAATCATACTGATATGCATGGAGTAGTAGTCTTACACAGTCAGGAAAATTAAGGGCATATTTTCTAGTTATGCCTATGCGTTAATATATGCTGCACAAGAACGATTCAATATAACGCAATGGTACAGGTAGTTCAATCAATTGCTTGCCCGTATTATAGACATCGGATAAGTTTGGAAAGTAATATTACAAGGGTGAAACATTTATGTACGATAATCTGTTACATTTTCATACTTATTTTATGGATGCACAGCGCATTCCTTTTATTATTGTGGCTATGTTGGTTACAGCATTGATTGGTATAATTACCGGACCAATGGCAGGGAATGCCAATCCGTTTGTTTGGAGTATGTTTGATTTCTTGTTTGGTCGGGCTGGTGATCGCATAGATCGTCCAAGTCGCAGTAAGAAAGACCTAGTGTTTCGCGGGATGTTTTTTACTATTATACTGCTGATTCTCTCGCTGATTATCGGAAAATCATTAACGCAATTAACAACGCAAAGTAGTGCTGTAGAGGGTCTGGTTGTTGTATTATGCTTAAGTACTGGTAGTATTTGGTATGTTGTATTAAAGCTGTATTTTACTATGAGAGACAAGCAGGAGACAAAAGACGGATATTATTGTTTATCAAGGTCAACCCGGGTTAACCTTAATACAATTGATGATTATGGTATTGTACGAGAAGGATTGGTATTCTCAGCTATTAGTTTTGATAAAAGTCTGGTCGCTCCAAGTTTATGGTATTTGATTGGTGGTGTGCCGTTTCTAATCATATATAGTATTTTATCTTTTGGTGTGTGGCGGTTTGGTAAATGTGGGTTTACAAAGGGCTTTGGCAGGACATTAATTGTTCTGGAACGGCTGATGGGGTATGTTCCCTCGCTATTTAGCGGCATGTTATATACGGCGGCTAGCGTGATTGCTCCTTCAGCCAATATGATTCAAGGGTTTAAAGCATGGTGGCAAGCCAAGGACCGTGTACCTTATGAGGAGGGCGGTATTATGCTAAGTGCTTTGGCATGGCCTCTGGATATATCTTTAGGAGGGCCTGTGCAAGATTCGTCGGGTGTTACGTTGAAAAAAACATGGATTGGACCAGAAGGGGCTAGCGCTAAAGTTGAAGCTTATCACCTTAAACGCGGAATTATCATAAATATAGTGGCTAATTTAATGTTTTTACTTTCTTTATCAAGCGCTTATGTATACTCCGGACATGTTTTTTGATAGAATTACTTGACTCTTGTGGCAATATTCGACTACTTTTCTGCATCAGTTTTGGATAAACGCACATAGAGGATATGGTTATGAGTCGTTGTTGTATGATTACTGGAAAGACCGCACAAAGCGGTCATAATGTTTCTCATGCGCAAAATAAGACGAATCGTCGCTTTTTGCCTAATGTTCAAGATACTTGCTTGTATAGTGAGATCTTGGGCCGTTGGGTGAAAGTGAGAGCAAGCGCTGCGGGCTTGCGTACTGTTGAGCATAAAGGTGGGTTTGATGCCTATCTATTGAGCACTGCCCCGACTAAGCTAGATCCGGCTCTTCGCTCGGTGAAAGCTCAAATCGAATCAGCAGTGGCTAGTAAAGCTGCCTAGAAGCTTTTTAGACTTGGCGTTATATTGAATTTATAAAACCCGCTTGTGGTTTAGGGCGGGTTTTGTGCTGTGAGAACGTTGTAAGACGCATGGTGAAAAGGCAGGTTGGTACGATTCTGCAAGAGGATTAATTATCAAGAAACTATTATATCAATTAAGGAAGGCAGGCAGGAATGCCCGGATATCCAAATTTCTCATTTGAGATTACAAAGCGTGACCCAAAATCCAGAGCTAGGTTGGGGAGGTTGAAAACACCTCACGGTACGATAGCGACACCGAATTATATTTTCTGTGGAACTAAAGCGACGGTAAAAAATCTTTCTCCGATGCAATTGGAGGAGACACAAACGGATATTATTCTTTCTAATACATATCACCTCATGTTACAGCCCGGTGCTGATCTTATCGCACAAATGGGTGGTTTGCATAAATTTATGAA
>JAGLKS010000095.1 GCA_023140905.1 Alphaproteobacteria bacterium
ACTTGCTTTACTATTGGCGGAATATCCAGATCATTTTGATGGTGCGCTTAAAAACTATACGCCACATATATTATGCGACTATGTTTACCGTCTGGCGCAGGAATTCAGCTCTTTTTATGGGAATTGCCACATATTGTCCGAAGAAGATGAAGCACTTAAAAACAGTTATTTTGCACTGTGTCAACATGCCCATAAGCAATTGATAGAAATCCTTGGATTGATAGGGATTGACGTGCCTGTACGTATGTAGGATATGATAATGTTAAAACTTGGATTTAAACTGAAAAAGCGTTATATAGCCTTAGCTCTGGCCGTTCTAACACTTATATGGTTTAGTGCACAAATTAAGGTTACAGAACCAACACCAAAAAGCGTCGATGTCTTGCTGATCGGTGATTCTATTACATATGGATGGAATCTCTATCCTAAGCCTTTACACAGGATGTTCGGAGAGAATGTTGCTATTGAAGGGATCGGTGGGTTGGATACGCTGGATCTAAGCACGGTTTTTTTGCCCACAGAAGGATATAGAGCACGTCTATCTATTCCATGGTGGAGGCCAACCGAAAGAGCCGGTATTCCATTCACAGACATGCATTTTGCTTTAAAGCACTATAAGCCGCAAGTCGTTGTGCTGGAGATCGGAGTTAATAATTGGCTACGTACGTTTATTGGTCAAAACGAGAAGCAAATAGAAGATTATAAAGTTTCCAGAAACTATAAGGACATAGATTTACAAAATATCCAGAAAGACGCTGCTTTAGGCCGTATTAATAAACGTGGTGTAATCCAGATTATTATGCAGATTAAATCGCTCTATGGTGCCGATACACCAATTATTCTGGTTGGGGCTTTCCCGACATATTATCTGCCTGATCCGGTATGGTTCAATGGATTGCTTAAAGAATTGGCAAAGTCTAAAGAGGCTGTATTATTTACGAATATAAAATATCTGGATTCTTCGCCGCTTGCGCAAATTGCATGGTCTGAAGAAAAAAACATGTTTTACGAACATAGCAATTTTCCAGCACAAAAAGATGCATTTGATACTATCCATGTTGATTGGGGGCATTTGAACCAAAAAGGCTATGATATCTATGCAAAAATGCTGGAATGTCCGGTAAAAATAGCACTTAAAGCAAAAAAAGAGACGTTAGTGCCTGCATTTAATTGCCCGCCGATTCATGCCGTTGATATGAATACGACTTTAGCCAAATAAAAATTACCCAATCTTTTCAACGCGTAATGCCATGAACCTGTTTGAATGCGTATAAAAATTTTCTTTTTTTTCACAAGCGAAACTACTATACGATTGATCTTTTAACGTTTCGTGGCTATAGTCGGCTACATGCTAGGATTACAAAATGTAAAGATCACGCCAAAGATGCTTCTGCTTGTCTGCGAAATTGACGAGTTTAAAGGCGCATGGTCAGCTATGGAAAATCATACAACATCCCTGCAATTATTAGGGGAAGTATCCAGTTTTGGCCGAAACTTCAAAGAGATAGCTCATAGTTGGAAGGACCAGTCCCTTGATGTAGAGCTTCTTTGCCGTTTGCACGCTGTGTTTACAGGCGCAAGAGAAATCAGCATTTTTAAAGAACAAAGCCTGCCGTTGGAAATCAAAAAGGGTGACGATATTCTAGGTGCTCTTAATACGGCAAGTCCGGCAGAAGTGCGCAACTTTATGCCGCGTTTGATGGAGTGGGTCGTCGTCGCTTTTGAAAAGAAAGAGATGCATCCGCTATTTGTTATTGCGCTATTCACTGCAATATTTTTGCAATTTTGCCCATTTGAAAAAGGGAACCAGAAAATTGCCCGCCTTCTTATCATTTTGTTAATGTTCAAAGAAGGGTATAGCTATGCCCCCTATAGCACTCTTGATACTTTATTGCAGGAACGTGCAACAGATTATTACAAAGCTCTCAAACATACGCAGACAACATTAGCAAAAGGTAAAATTGACTGGGATGCATGGCTGGAGTTCTTTTTCGAGCTTTTGAAAGCACAAAAAGATAAATTAAAAGAACGCGTGGAGCGGGGCAGCGCGGAAATTGTAAATATGCCGGCACTCTCCACAAAAGTACTCAAATTATTTGATAAGCACAATCGCCTGTCGATGAAAGAGATTGAACGTCTTACACGCGGTAAACGTTCTACGCTCAAACTTCGTCTGGCTGAATTGGTCGATGGCGGATATATTATGCGTCATGGGCAGGCCCGCGCAACATGGTATAGCCGGGTTTAGGCTTTCACCGTTTCCCTTGTTATGCGTTATTCGTCGCTTACGTACTTTTGTACGCTGCACTCCTCATGCCTTTTCCAAAGAAAACGTTGTTTGCCTATAGGCTTCCGTCGTTTCATTTAGTGTACGTGTCTGCGCGCTACTATTCTTAAATGAAACTACTATATGTTGCGAAGATGAGTACAGGCTGTTTAATGCTAGCGTTCAATAAGAACACGATAAAATATATAAGAATTCCATGTATTGCCGTTTTCAAAACAACCGGAATATTCTCCATATAAATCAGAAACGCTGATCTCTCCGGCAGTGCTAACAAATCCATCATCAACAGGATCAGGAGAAAACATACTGCTATTGTCAGGAATAGAAGACCCAATGCCAAGCTTTTTATTAATAGCTGTGCAGATTTTCTTTTTTAAGTGAGGAATAAACGCAATAAGCTCCATAGAACTTGCATCGCTCATTGTGCTTTCTCCAATGCCGTCAACACCGTTGACATTACTAAACATCCATTCTCCATAGCATTGCTCACTGGAATGAGAAGCGTCAAGCCAGTCTTCAGGGAGCTTGCGGAAGCTTAAATCTCCGCCATTTGGGTGATAAAGTTTGTACGTGTCCTCAGAGCAGGACGATAAAGATGCATAAGCGTTATTATTCGCGGAGGAGATAAGATTATGCTCAAAGCATATTTCATTCTCTGAGATGTTATGACGACGCAGTCGGTTTATTGCTGTTTCTATTCCTTGTGCTTCGGTAAGGATTTCAGAAACAGCCAGATCAATCTGTCGTTCACTTAATGCTGTTGATGTTTGCCCGCGCATGCCTCGTGAAACAGCAAAGGATAACGCAGCAAAAAGGGCGACACCTAAAAGAATATAAAAGAAGACATTACCACTTTGTTTTGTGTCAATGCGTTGTTCTGTGTACGTGTATATATACGTGTTTGCAGACATGTTTTGTAAAAGTGCGTTGTGATTTGTGCAATAAATAGTCATGCTATTCTTTCAAGAAACGGCATGTGGAATACGCAGACATGATAAATGTTAGCTTTTGTCTTCATTATCTTTTTCATCAGAAGATGTTGCTTTTCCGCTTTTGCTGAAGATTGAAGGTGTTTTGTTTTTTTCATTGTCACTGCTGTTATTAGCATCTTGCGTGATTTCAGCAGGCGTTTCTTTCTTCTTTTCCGGTTCTTTTGGGGCTGCCGAAGTGTTTTCCGGTCCTTGACCAAACAGATTTTTCTTCACATTCTCAGCGGCCTTGATAAGAGCATCCGCGTTATCTTTTTCAGGGCTAAATACGTTCTTTTTAACATCTTCAGCAGCCTGTATCAGTTTTGCATCTTCTGGAGAAATCGTTTCTTTCGGTTGTGCTGGAGCAGAAGTTTGTTCTGTTGAGGCTGCGGATGTTGCTTTCGGCTGCGCGGGAGCAGCACCAAAAATAGATGGTTTTGCAGAGCTTGCAGTGGGTTTTTGCGCTTGCGCAGCAGGGGGGGCTGTATTTTCTGCTACCGCTGCCGGAGCAGTACTTGCTGGAGTTATTGAGCCTGTATTAGAAGCGCTGTCTTCACTTGGTGCAGGGATTTCATTAGAAATCGCATATACTTCGATAAGTGCGGTAATACCGGCATCTACCGGATTGATGCTCTCTTTATTATTCCTGACAAAACCTTCACCAAGAGCAGCAATTTCAGGAGAAGTTTCTACCGCTACATCAGAACGTTGTGCCGTCCAGGTTTTGTTGACCATCAGGTCACGTAGCTTAGTAATAGCACTTGAATATTTGACAATGTTTTCATCCGGTGCAGGAAGTGCCATAAAACGTGTAACGCGCATGGCTTTTGCAAAGCCCGGATTGGAGTAGAATACTGCACAATCAAAGACAGCTTCTCCGTATGTGATAACGGCCTGACCTTCTTTAAAGCCGCGCAGGCTATCATAGCTTGCGCGCGCGCGAGTCTGTACGCTTGCCTGACGTGAGTCGTGATAATTCCCTAGCTCAGAGCCTCCAGACATTTGATAACCAGAAACTTCTGTAACTAAAGCGCTACCAACTGTTTTTTCGAAAAATTCTTTTGTTTCTGTCGGGTCTTCAAGTTTACCAAATAATTTAATGTTACAGTTGGCTGTAATAGAGTTAGCTTCTTCACGTACGCGTTTCTTCAAGGCCGGTAAATCTTGTCCTGCGAAAACCAAAGAAAAGCCCAAAGAACGAGCCTGAGCAGCCATTACAGCCATACCTTCGGCAACATAATAACCGACCTCATCAAATACAGTCATAAATGGTGTAGAAGAGTGGGTCGGTTTATTTTCAATCACAGTATCAGATGCACCTTCAACTGTTGAGCCAAGAGTAGATCCCATCATTCCTTTAATAGAGGCTGCTACAATTTTACCAAGATTAGCAATCTCATCGCCGGATTTTTCCAAAGCCGGAACAAGAACAACAAGAATACGGCGGTTTAGAACGATGTCTACCATGTCAACATCTGCGGCTTGTGTATCAAAAATGTAACCGTAATCATCACCCAAAGATTGAAGAGCGCGAGTAAATTGCATTGCTAGATAGCCATGTTGCTGTGAGGTTGTTTCAGTATTGTATGGCGGTGTATCAGGCCCAGGGGGTTTAACTTTCCCCTCATCATCATACGCTTCAGCAATATAACCGGGTAAAGTATCAAGATAGCCGTTCAAACCAAAAAGTATTTCTTTCGGAACCGCATCATCACGGGCAAGCTTGATAACATTATTAAGAGAGAGATAATCACGGATTGTACGTACGGAAAGAGGAACTTCCTGATTATCACGTTTCCATGTCAAAGGCGGCATTATAGCACCGATCAAAGACACAGCGCGCTCTTTCCACATAGCGTTGTCACCACCACTTTCAGGCATCAAACTTACTAACATATTGGTAAGATAGGACGCTGATCCGGAAGAAAACGGGTTCATTGTGTTGGAGGGTGCTTGTATGTCCGAGTTCCCAGTCATATAGTTTAAAACGAGCAAGTCATCATCACGGCCAAAACGGCGAACCAAAGAAGACAGAGATGACCAAAGATCAGTATCGGCTTTACCATCAATAAAAACAAAACCGGAACTCCATGACAAAGCATTGGTTACTAAAGATTTTAAGCCTTCCGTTTTACCAGAGCCGGTTGTTCCAAGATATAAAATATGTGTACGGATATCAGAGTTAGTAAACCAGACTTCTTCATTGGTTTCTTCTGTATTTCCAAGATACAAAATACCTTCCGATTTTCCACTTTTTCCGCCGCGGCCATTGTTACTGTCTGCATGACGGGATCCAATGGGAAGCTTAAACGCTAAAGCCCGGTCTCTGGAGATAAGCCACAGGAAGTAAATGCCCATAAATACCATAATGAGATCAGCAAAAGCCAAAGCCCAATCATTTGCGTAAATCGAGCCTGCTGCCAATATGAAAATAGCTGTTGAAATTGACGGATTTTTAAGCCCGTCAGCCACACGCTGACTAAAAGGACGGACGTCCCGTAATATGGTCTCAAGTGAATGTTCGTATTTTCTTTGATCTAAAGACATCTGAACAAAATTACTCCCATTAACGGTTACTCAAAAATTCATCAGCAGAAACCGCAACACCGGATGTTTCCCGTGGATTACCATTTCCTGAATTGTAATAATTTGCGCTGGACTGCCCCGCCCCGCTATCTGATCCTGCAAATTTGCTGGGCGCAGAAGAGGACATCATCCATATAAAAATCAGTACCAAAGCCAGAACTATTGCCAAACTTGCGCCAAGTTTATCACTTTTTTCACGTGGGGAAGCCGTTGTAATGGCCGCTTTTCCTTCAATATTATTATAGATTTCTCCGTGTGCGTTTTGTAGAACATCGGATATTTCCATCAATAAATCTGTGGCGCCTTGCTTGTCTCCAAAAGGGGCGATATCTTCTGATGAACCGCCTTTAGTCTTAAGAACTAGATTAAACGTTTTGTCTTCTTTGTCTTCTTTTACCGTAAAAGCAGAAGAATGTGCTTGCTTAAGGTCCATTTGCCAGACCACAGGCTCTTTAGCTTCAAGCAAAGACAAGATAAGTTTGCCATCAACAATCTTAACCGGGGATGTTATTTTGTCTTTTTGTGCCATGGTTTCTCTCTCTGCTTTTTATTTATTTTCTTTTTATCTTTTTACGCAGTGTTTCTTATATCCAGCTATATGTCTATTGTTTTTGCCCAAAAACTAGACTGCTTTTTTTACACCGCGCTTTTTCGATTTGCTGTAATCAAGTTGAGGAATTGGACGCGCATAAAGCGAGCCCATATATTCCTGGATAGTGTTAATAGCATGATCAATCTTTGGAACAGGGATTGGGCGACTCGTTAGCTTTTCAGCTTTGAAATGTGCTATCGCACCAAGAGCTTCCATGTGATAACTCTGCCGACCCAAATTGTTGAGCGGATACCATAATTGGCGGTCATGCGCACGAAGCCATACAAATTGTGAAGACGGTAAAACCCCCCCTTCTTCCCGTGCATATTGCAAAGTGCGGAGCAATGCTGTCGTCTCATATGCATGGCGGTTTGCTTGAGACAATGTTTTTCCTGCAATTGATTTGTCGCGTAAAACTTTCCGTGCATCAGAAACAAGGCCCCGGTCTTTTGATAGCTTAAGTCCGTGTTTAAATGACCAGCATTTAGCAAGGCGTCCGAGTAAATCTTCTGCTTCAGCCCGTTTGCGCGTAGCTTTCAGGCAAAATACAGCCAGAAGAATTTGTTTATATGGTTCTAAATTCTTTGACCCACGCCAAGGGCTTCCCAATTGTTCAATAAAAGCACGCGCTGCGTCTTCTCTGTTAATTTGGCCATCAGGTATCTGAATATTATTATAAGCCAGCCATTCTTCTGGACCTAGGGCTTCAGCAAAAACCGGCAATTCTGCAGGAACCGGAGATCCCGGCGGACGCGGAGGCTGAGTGGATGGGTTGAAATCTACAAAAGGTGTGATAGTCGGAAAGACTTTGGATTGTGTCTTAATAAGACCTTCCAATCCAAGGGTTCTTCTATACTGTGTTCCCGGACCTGAGAAGATGCACCATAATGCACAGGCACCTAATAAGGCAATAAACGGCCAGCGCAGAGGTTGCATTGCCATAGCACTAAATTGTGCCAGATGGTTGTAGCCTAATGCTGTTTTGTGGAATTCTGCTGCGCCGGGATAATGTGTAAGAACGACACCGTTTTTTGTTGGCCTGTCATAATTGAAGCCTTCAAAATAATCAAAGAAAGACAATGTACGACCATTTACGGTGAATTCGTAATCAGGGGGAAGAAAGAATGATGAAACCCACATTTCTCCATAACGAATCCATCTAACCATATCCCGAATTTCAACTTGGAAGAAATGCCAGAAAATCCAGCCCAAAACGAACAAAATGCCCAGCATAAGTGCCCAGCCTATGCCGCCTTCATATAACGAATCTCCATCCTTATTATTCTCGCTCACGACTATAAACACCCAATCATTAAAAAATTATTTACACATATTTCAATAAGCAATGCTGACATATACATAAAGCTTTAAAGCGTAATTTAACAGAAAAAGCTAGAAAAAACCAACTGATATCATAACATTATGATGTAATTTTTCAATTATTGTTCTGATCTTTGGAGTTTATTTTCAGGCACTATGCCCGGTTATTACTTTTCGCTCCTAATAACATGTATTGTGATGTCTATTGCTATCTGTATTTGTTTGCGCATTAAGTTATTGGAAAAGAATAATAAACAGGCCGCCAAAACAGAATTGTTTGATTATGGTATTTTGCGGATAAGTCTAAATGGTGCGCTCACATTTTAATAAGCTGTAAGACCATATTTCTTGAAAATACTCCTTGCTGCAGCTATTTGTTCTTGTGTCGGGGACGGAGTGTTCTTCAGTTTGTAATCAATATCTGTATATTCCCATTTCTTCTCCCCCATTTTGTGGAAGGGAAGGACATCAACACGTTGAACACCACCCTCTAACGATGCAGCAAAACTGGCAACAGCTTCTATATTCTCAGGGTCATCAGTCAAGTTAGGGACTAGAACATAACGCAGCCATATAGGAATCTTCTTTTCTGCAAGATGTTGCGCAAAAGACAGGGTCGGTTGAAGAGGGCGGCCTGTTACTTCTTTATATATTC
>JAGLKS010000096.1 GCA_023140905.1 Alphaproteobacteria bacterium
CTAACTTGGTTGTCTGGATTGATGCTGCGGCAAATGATAATATCTTTGGATATGACAGGTACAAAATTGCAGCGTAAAGGCATGTTTAGCTGCGGTTGTATGTTGAATACGACTATGGTACGGAATTATAAAATTGTTGTGATTGAGGGTAAAAGTATGTTTCGAATGTTAAAAAATTTAAGAACACGAACAATATTGTTAATATTTTTTGGTGGAAATTTTTTACTTAATTTATCTGTAAAGATTTTAGTATTTAGTTGGAAAGATATTGGTAAGTACGATTGGTTGGAAATTTCAATTAGTGTATTTCTTTTTTTGTTTCTTGTCGTTTCTTCCTGTTTGTTGTGGCACAAAATTTCTACAATTCAGGGACACACAAAAAAGTTGTTCAGACGTTTTTTCTACTTATTCGTAATATTTTGTCTGGTAACAACCATTCTATATGGAATGTTTTCGCCGTTTAGCTATATCGCATCTTTTATTGTTAGAAGTTTATTATTTGGAGAATTATTATGAGTGATGGAAGTATACAAGCTCCTAGACCGCATTTTATCGGCTATTTGCTACCACCGTTTGGTGTGCATGGACTATGGTATGGTGGGGCAACAGCTTTGTCTCATGATACTGTTACCATAAATATTTTATGTGATTCTGACGTTCTTACAGCTAATTTTGAAATATACTATTATGATATGGAAGGTAACTTTGTTTCTCAAATACAGCCTATAATCGGTTCTGGAGAGATTGATATACATAATGTAGGGCCAGGTGGTTTCTACATTAGTGCGTATTCGACATCGTATTCTGGTGCTAATTTACTTCTTCAATCTGACGATATACCAATTTGGATGGATATTGAATTATCAGATGGGGAAGAATTGCCCGGATATCCATATCCACTTAGTATATTTATTGACGATCTTCAAGAATTAACAAACAGTTATGTTGAATCCACTAAAATTGCAATAACAGATTTTGCTCAAGGCGTAGCAGAGTTTAATCAGGCTCTAAGAGATTTTTTTGTTGCTACAGGAGAAAGTGTAGAGGAAGCAACGGAACATGCGGCAAGTGTAATTGCGGAAGAAGGGGTTGGATTATTTGATAACTATTTGTGGGCGTGGGAGAATCCAGATGCAGTATTGGGCGAATTAGCTGACTGGCTACAAGGTGTTATTGATTTGATTGGAACCACGTTATTTCCACGCAGTCCGTTGGTGCTGGATTTGGGGGCCGAGGGGATAGATTTAAGCTCTACTGTTTATTGGGATATAGATCAAGACGGGATGGCGGAGGCTACGTCTTGGGTTGGGCCTGAGGATGGGCTTCTCGCCTATGACCGGAACAGCAATGGAACAATCGATAACCACTCAGAATTGTTTGGCACAGAAGTTGATGACGGGTTCCTGATGCTCGCAGAGTTTGATACGAACGGTGACAGAATTATAGATGCAGTAAATGATAACACCATGGGTAGTGGTAAATACAAAATTGCAGCGTAAAAGGATGTTTGGTTACAGTTGTATATTGAATACGACTGTGCTACGGAAGTGTATAAGATTCATATGAATGACGAGTAGGGGGAAGAGGCATGAAAAATATAGAAATGCCAGATCTAATTGATTTGTCTGTTTACAGGGAAACCTATCTCAGTCAAAAGCGCACAGACGAATTGTGTGCTCTTATATGGGATGATCGGCCTGATCTTATTGTACGTCTAGTAGGTAATGTTCGAAGCTTTGAATTTCCGCTTGATAGGGATGCTTATTTAACCAAACCGAACGCGGCGATTATAGCGCATTTGCGCAAAAAAGAGAAAACTGGCGATATTGAACAGATTTCTATGACGGGGATGATTGATTTTCTTTATGAACTTGACCGCCGCATTCGTAAAATAGAGGGAAAATCTGAAATTGAGGTGATAGGAGATCCAATTGCTCCTAGTCCGCATGGGCCATTCCCCGAACTGATAATCGTGCCGATCTATCGTAATAAAGAAGGACATCCCTCAAAAGGCATGACACAAGAACTAGCAGACAGGTTATGTCCCCGGATTTATGAGCATTTTCTGGAAAATGATCCTGAAGTTATTTTTGCCTATTGCGAAATGAACAGACGACATTTGCGCTCAGGGGAGCCTAAATGGGAAGTCCTCAATTTTATGATGGATTTTATCAGGCTACAAAAAGAAGAAGTTAACTCAAGTTACGTGCATATAGAATTTGGAAGAAGACTGAGTTATATGAGCTCTGCGAAGCAATTTTTAGAGAAAGTACTGAATCATGACTGATAAACCTGTTTTATTTCTGGATAATGATTTTCTCATCAATACGTATAATGCAACAGGCCAGAATGATACCCTGTTCAATCAGATCATGGATACCTATGCGCAGGAATATGATGTGCAGATTACCAAAGCTGTTTTTGATGAAGCGGTCGATTTGAATGCAATCAATCCAGCAACGGGGGAGCCCTATCCAAAAGATGTTGCTATTAATAACTGGATGGACTCTCAGAGTATTACATCTATTGAAACAAATACAGCGTTAGGTCCTAACGCAGGAGAGCGTTCAATCATAGATGCGATCAAGAACGATCCTGCTTTATATGATAGCGAGACAGGGATTGCCAGAGATGGAACATATAGAGTTGCCTCTAATGATGCGAGTTATAACGGCACTGATACAGAGCTGTTTCAAAGTGAGCGAGTAGGTGCTGAAACGCTTGCCAAAGAAAGTACAATTAAAGGTAACACCAGTGTAGAAAATTATAAGCTTCTTTACGAAAATTCATCAGAAAGCACCATAAACTGGGAAAATTATAAAGATGTTTTCAAGGAAACATTTGAAACAAAATATAGTGATGGTACCATTGAGTATACGGAAAATGCTGATGGAACAATAGACTATACAATTAAAAAAGGCAGCTCGTCTATCAAGATAGCTGAAAGCGGTTTATTTGTAGAGGCTGATCCAAATACGAAAATGGCTG
>JAGLKS010000097.1 GCA_023140905.1 Alphaproteobacteria bacterium
GGCCGTAGAAAACGAAGCTGCGCGTAATTCTCTGCTAGCGATTACAAAAATTAGTGCAGAATTTAATATTCGCAATTTCCTACAAGCAACTCAGGATGCTTTTGTCTATGTTGTTGAATCTTTCGCAGAGGGTGACCGCGAAACTCTTGCAGATCTTCTAAGCCCGCAAGTCTATGAAGCATTTGATAAAGCTATTGCGCAGCGCGAAAAAGCTGGAGAGACAATGCAAGCTGAGATTCAATCTATCCAGAAATCAAGCGTAGTCGAAGCACACATGGAAGGAAAATGTGCTTTTGTCACTGTGCGCTTTTTAGCTGAAGAAATAACATGTACCAAAGATAAAGACTTTAATATCGTTCAGGGCCATCCCGATAAAATTATACAAATGCGCGATGTCTGGACATTCTTCCGTGATTTAAAATCCCGCGATCCACGTTGGATTGTGGTTGAAACACGCGAAGATGAAATAGAAGATAATGATACCATCCCAAACACACATTAAAACCAATGCGCTTTCTTTTATGTTTATCCCTTCTTTTTTGTTTAACAGCTTGCGATCAGGCTGAAACACCGCAGGAAGAACCGGCAGAGCAAAAACCACCGGAGCTTATTTTAACATCATCTGATTTTGATAAGTTACCTGAATGGGGCAAAGATACTTTTGAAGGATTTGCCCAAAGCTTTGCGCGTTCATGTTCACGCATCATGAAACGATCATCGGATGAGCCTTTCGGGGTTATGGGACAAGATCATAAAGAAGTTGGTACATATGGTGATTGGCAAGCCATATGTAAGAAATTCTCACATATTAAAAAACCTGAGCAAATCAAAAGCTTTTTCGAACAAAGTTTTACACCCTATCAGGTGAGCGCGAATACTGAAATTTCAGGCACATTCACCGGCTATTACGAAGCGTCTTTATATGGCTCGCACACAAAATCAGAGTGCTATAATATTCCGTTACATAAACGTCCCAAAGATCTGGTAATGGTCAATCTAGGCGAATTTCGTGAAGAATTAAAAGGCACGCGCATCGCCGGACGTGTAAGCACGACTGGTCAGCTCAAACCCTATGAAACCCGCGAAAAAATCACAAAAGGAGACTGGCCGCACACCGATGCAGAAAACATATTGCTCTGGGTTGATAACGCGGTTGATGCGTTCTTTGTCCAGATACAAGGCTCCGGCCTTGTGAAAATGCAAGATGGTCGCCTTTTACGTATCGGTTATGGTGGACAAAACGGTCATTCTTATTATGCTATAGGTCGAGAGCTGATTAAACGCGGAGAACTAACTAAAGAAAACGTATCTATGCAAACAATCCGTTCATGGCTGGAAAGTAATCCCAATCAAGCCAATGAGATTATGAATACGAATAAATCATATGTTTTCTTCCGAACATTAGACAAAGAAGGCCCTATAGGCGCAGAAGGAACGGTTCTTACGCCATTAAGATCTTTGGCAATTGATCGGGTTCTGATCTCTTACGGAACGCCTTTATGGTTATCTACACAAACCCAAAATAATATATCTTCAGAACAACCCTCTGATGCACCGGATATCCCCGCTCTTAATCGCATGATGATTGCTCAGGATACAGGCGGAGCAATTACCGGCCCTGTGCGGGGTGACGTTTTCTGGGGACACGGCAAAAAAGCTGAAACCATGGCAGGTTATATGAACGCAAAAGGCCGCTATTGGGTGATGTTACCGAAAGCATCACAAGAATAGTACAGTAGTTTCAAGTACACTATCTCTTCGGATCAAGCTGAATTTTTCTGAACTTTTCTGTCTCAATTTGCAAACCGGCCAAACTATCAGACAACTCCACAGGATAATTAAAGGCACGCGGATTAGCTACGAAATAAAACATTGCGTTATTAAGAAAAGCCAGACGTTCCTGAGGTATGGATATTTTATTCATCCGTAATTCAGTAATCACCGGCGCGTTATTATTAGCGGCATCATGCTGGATATTACAAATAAACGGTTCCATACGGTATTCACCAAATGCATCAATATGCGTATACCACAATTCCATAGTTCCGGTACGCTTGATTTTTACTTCACTGACATAAAGCGTATGCGGATAAGGAAGCATTAATTCCAGCATTGTGTGACAAATACCGTAATCCGCAGAAGCTTTAAAAGGTTTGAACAAGAACCACGTAGCACACCCAAACAACAACAACAAGCAAGCAAGCATTATGCGCCTGAAAGTCTTTTTGCGCTGAATCTTTCTTTTCTCTGTAAGCTTCTCTACAAGGCTGTTTTGAGATTCATCCTCAATTACAGTTTGTTGCGCTATTTCTTTTTTCTGCTGGTCCATTATTTCTATCGATCAAAATAATTTATCTATTTTAAAACCCTTTAAATATTACTTATTATATACGCAGTTGAACACGGGCATTGTCTTCAACTTCTTGGGTTCTTTTGCTTTCTTCAACAAGTTCATTAACAATAGCTTCAATCACAGCACTAATCATCGCTTGACGTGAACCACCATTTTCACTTTGAGCCAAAACACGGCGACGAATTTCATTGCGAGCACTTCCACCGGGAAATTTCAAAGCCAACATTTGCCGTGCACGTGCCGCACCTAATACTGAATAAAGACGATTACGAATAGAAACATCTTCTGCTGAAGTTGAAAACGCCCATAATTCAATAGGTCCAAGCGTATTATAAATATGTTGCTCATAACGCCCTGATGTTGTTCCGATTACAACAAGAGCCGGAGCACCCGTAGCTTTAGGTCCTGTGAGTTTATAGCGCATAACATGACGCGCTGTATTCGACAGACCAAAACGGTCAACCACATCTTGCACAGCTTTATCAGAAATAGCAGTTCCCAAGATCCACACACCCGTGGCCAAATCCACCATATCTTTATCAAAGTCATCAATAAGCTGGGAGGTCAGAACAATTTGCACACCGCGTTTACGCCCTTCACGCACATCACGAATAACCTGCGCACGCACAGATTTAGAACGACTGGTACGATGAAACTCATCAAAGTTCAAACGTTTCGGTGTTTCAGCAACATCTTGTAAGCGCAAAGCATGATATTCCCGGAATTTCTCAGGCACATTTTGCAATGTATCAGCACTCATCCACCAAGCGCGAATAAGAGCATGGCGCGCAAGCATATACATAATAGAGGTTTGACGATCTGCCGCTTCATCTCCTTGTGGTGCTACATCCATCAAATCCAAAGAGCAAAGCCGTGTGTCAGCAATATCAAACTGTGTCACAGATGACAAAATAGGATATTCACGAATAGCAGATGTAACCATCCTCTCAAACGCACCGACAACACTCTCGGCACTAACTCCCACAGATGTTTCTTCAAGAAGCGTGCGGATTTGAGGTTTACGTGACGCGGTAATAGCATCATTCAAAGTCGGAACAGCATGGCGTTGTGCCAGATTAGCAAAATGCGGTTGATCCAGTTCAAACATCTTATCAACAATATCCCACCAAAACGGATCAGAAGGTAAATGAATATTAAATTTCTGAATAGCTACATCAATATCCATCTCAAGACGCGGCAAATAAGGACGCGCCTCAGCATTTGCAGTAGCATCATCCCGCCAGCGATACATCTCGTCAACAACAAGACCGCAAAGTTGCTGCATACCGTCATAAGGTTTGTCATAGCCGGGAGGAGTTGTCAGCAAAGTCAATAATTCTACAAGGAAACTACGTTCATCCGGCAAAGGATAACGGCATCCAAGCTGCGTATCAAAAGGATTAATCGCATATTGATGCGCCATTTGCAGGCGGTAATAATTTGCCAAATGTTGTTTACGTAAAGGAAGAGCTTCTTTAATCAAGGAAATCAGCCCTGAAGAAGACGGACCAATATCAATAACAGCGACATAAGGCAAATTGCTTAGCCCCGGTGTAATACATGTCCCAAAATTTAGCGTATTAAGAAGCACGGATTTACCGCCACCGGGCTGCGCAAAGATCAAATCAAACCATGTTGTCGTTAGATTTGTTCCCGTTTGATAAGGCCAAATCTTCCCGTCAGGTGTTCTGAAAATCATCGCGCCATTCTCAAATGGACTGGATGGTCGTTGCCATGGAAGTAAACGCATAATTTCAATCATCGGAGCAATACCGGCTGGTGCTGTACCAGCGCAATGAATCCCCATAGCCGAGGACATCACACAATCCAGAGGATCACCGGAATGTTCACTAACCTGACAATATCCCCAACTCTCGAAAGACTGCAGCAAAATAGAAAGACGATCGAGGATCTTTTCTTTTTCTTCAACCTTGCACCATGTTGCAAAAGAAATACGGATTTTAACAACAGGCTCTTGCCGTGCAAGACGTGTCAAGTTTTCAAGGGAATATTTGATCGGCTTATTTCCGGCATTTGTCGGCCCCATAATGGTCGCAGCAAAGGTTCTAAAAGCCATCGCTGATGCACCGCCGCCTTCTATCAGGAAAGAAATGCGGAAAGGAATATCAGCTTCTACAAGTCGGTTTAGAAAGACCGGAAAAGGCGTAGAATCCATAGGACCTAACGTCATATCAGCTCCGGCCCAGAGCAAATTACCAATGCGCACAACCGATTTACCAAGGACTTTAGCCTCTGCTGCTGTAAGCTGATTAGGAAGGCTTGGCCATAAAATATCAGACATATCCACAGCACTTTGTGGAGCACGCGGCGGAATAGGATCGCCGGGCAAACAAGCTCGCCATTTTTCATTGGCACGGTCTGGAAATAAATTAGAGCGCACAACATTCAAAGCATCATGAACTTCTAAAAGTTGGCACTCTATGCCTAATTCGTCAAACGAGGTCATCATAGCGCCAACGAAACTTTTATGCCGGGTTTTCAATGGTTCCAACACACCATAAGGAAATTGTGATCCAGCAGCCGGAACCCAGTTCTTTCCTTCTTCTTTAACGGCTTCCCCAGCACGCTTAACTTCACTTTTTGTTAAAGAAGAAGGACGTGTCCATAAAACAAAATATTGTTCTTCATGTGTCAGAAACTTAGAAAGATGCAAAGTTTTCTCATTAAACAAATCTTCAAGATCCATACCAACACTTTGAGCACTTTGGCGGCTTGGGGCAATCTGATCTTCCAGTTTTTGTCTTATTCTTGTCGGATCGCGTACAAAATAAACTTGCATTGCATGACCGATCCGGTCAAAACGTGCGCCTATTTTAATATTCGCAGAATTGACGATCTGCTCATATTCCTCATCGCCAATAATTTGCTTGCTTCCCTCCACACACACATAAGACACTAAAGACCCGTCTGTAGAGACAAGCGTCGTTTCATTTTGCATAGTCTCCAATCGGATAAAAGAGGAAACAGATTGGCGCATCATTTTTTGGAACGGCGTTATTAATTTGTCGATGAGTTTCATATTACGATACGGTTATTTTGCTTGTTAAGATTTCAAGATAAAAATTCTAACGCATAATACAACAAATTCATATACTAGATTGCTGTAATCTACTATAGAAACCGCATTATTTACTTAAAAACTTTAAGACAAGAAAACCATAAACGATCGATTTAATAAATGGCACATATTATCGCATAAGATTTTTCGGAAAAGAAATTAAGCCGCAGACACAACTTGATGGTAAACATCAAACCATTTCTGTGGGGATTTTCCACCGAAAGGACCGTTCTTGGAACGCCAATAAGCCAGAATTTGCGGGAATTGATTAAACTCCAAATCGGCTTCTTTGATAATACGACGATCCAA
>JAGLKS010000098.1 GCA_023140905.1 Alphaproteobacteria bacterium
AGACGGCGCACACCTGTTACAGCTTCATCATGTTCATCATCGATATCCCCGACTATTTCTTCTAGAATATCCTCAAGCGTCACGATCCCCATAAACGCGCCATACTCATCCACAACTACAGCAAAATGCTCTTTGCGTTCACGGAAAGCCTGAAGCTGATCATAAAGATTTGTCGTCTCAGGAATAAACCACGGTGTCATTGACATGCGTGTTAAGTTAACCTTTTGAACATCACCCTCAACACCCATCAATTCACGCAAAAGCTCTTTAGCATGGAGCACTCCAACAATGTTATCTGGATTATCTTTCCACAACGGCAACCTTGTATAGGGACTGCTCATAGCTTTCTGTACAATCTCTTCCTCAGTTTGATCCACATCAATCATAGCTACATTTTTGCGGTGGATCATAATATCTTCAATATCCACCTCTACCAGATCAAGGATAGAACGTAACATTGCGCGCTGCTCATATGTCTGATGTTTTTGTGCACCTTCTGTTTTCTCCTCATGCATTTCAATAGCACCACGTAACAGCTCAAGATGAGATCCAGCCGTAACCTTGGAAATATCCACACCGAAAATTCCTAATACCCGCCGTACAATCCATGTCACAGCCTCCGTCACAGGTGCAAAAACAATAATAACAATTCGAATAATAGGCGAGATACGCATAGCCATATTTTCCGCATTATGAAACGCATAGGTTTTAGGCAGTACTTCCGCAAAAATTAAAACCAGCATCGTCATAATCAGTGTTGCATAAATCACCCCGCCATCGCCAAACATCTTAATCAACACACTGGTTGCCAATGCAGAGGCTAGAATATTCACCAAATTATTACCCAAAAGCAAAGCACCAAGCATCCGGTCTTTTTGTTCAAGGATTTTATTGGTTAAAGCAGCGTGTCTATGCCCTTTTTTTTCACGTGACGTCAAACGCATACGTGAAGCCGCTGTCAGTGCCGTTTCCGAGCCAGAGAAAAAAGCCGAAAGTACCAGCAATATAACAATAGCACCAATCGATAAAATCACCGAAACTTCCATCAGATATTAATCCTTACGTCCTTTTAAAAAATCTTCCAACACTTCATCAATTAGACCTTCTGGAACATCATTATGTACCAAAGCGTCTCCAATGCAATTAGCCAGAATAAAGACACTTTTGCCACTTTTGACTTTTTTATCACGCAACATAACGTCTTTAAGCGTCTGACCATTTGCAATAATCACCCCGGCAGCATCCGTATCATAAATATCTACAGGCAGTCCTACATCGCAGAAATGACGAACCACACGCTCGTAATCTTCGGACGGACATAATCCCATGCGCACAGATAAATCAAAAGCCAGCACCGTGCCAAGCGCAACAGCTTCCCCATGTAAAAGAGTCCCGTCATACCCGGACAAAGCCTCAAATGCATGTCCGAAAGTATGCCCCAGATTCAGCAATGCACGCTTTCCACCCTCACGCTCATCCGCTTCAACAATTTTGGCCTTAGCCTTACAACACACATCAATAGCCTTAGCCACCGCATCCGGGTCCAAAGAAAGAACCTTCTTGCCATTTCCATTTTCCAACCATCTAAAGAAGGACTTATCACCAATTAAACCATATTTCACAACTTCAGCATATCCAGCATATAGCTCACGTTCTGGAAGCGTCTTTAATGTATCAATATCAATCACAACGCTAGCAGGCTGGTAAAAACTTCCAACCAGATTTTTACCAAATGCTGTGTTAATACCTGTCTTACCACCAACCGAACTATCTACCTGCGCTAATAAACTTGTAGGCACTTGCACAAAAGGCACACCGCGCATAATCGTAGAAGCTGCAAATCCAGCCAAATCACCAATCACTCCACCACCTACAGCAACAACTATTGAATCACGATGCACATTATTGCTCAGCATCCAATCATGTGCTTCTTTCAAACGATCATATGATTTAGTTGCTTCACCAAAAGGGAAAACCATCAGTTCACACCAGCTAGCTCCGGTTTTTATAAAACTGTCACGCAAAGCACTAGCATAGCCGTAGCCATGAACATTCTCATCTGTGATAACAAATAGCT
>JAGLKS010000099.1 GCA_023140905.1 Alphaproteobacteria bacterium
CGTTACAAAGCTTTAATGCATCCTTTATTTTGCTTTCAGCATATTCCCTAGACATAAAAACGAATCTCCTTGAGAAATCTTTAGGGATGCTATCATGCCACAAATTTTAAGCATCTGGCGATAAAGCTGCTAATTCTTTTAAAATTACCTGCATCCCTTTGATACGATTCATCGGCTTAGGCCAGCTTCGGATAACACTAAGTTTCTGATCTGGACGGATTTTTACACTCCCGGCCTTGCGTGTAATCCAATTCATCACCCCATCAACATTAGGTGGCTGGTTATTATAAAAAGCAATTAACGCACCTTTTGGCCCGGCTTCGACCTGTAACACTCCAGCCCTTTTACATAATTGCTTGATTGCCAGAATTTCAAACAAGTTCTCAACTTCATCAGGCAAAACACCGAAACGGTCTATCATCTCGGCAGCAAAAGCCTCGATTTCTTGCTTATCATGAAAATCATTCAAACGGCGGTATAGACTCATACGTACACCTAAATCCTGTACGTAGTTTTCTGGAATAAGGACCGACGCTCCCAGATTAATTTGTGGGGACCAATCATGTTGGGACATATCTTCTATATCTGTAATTCCAGCACGTGCAGCCGCTACAGCTTCTTCTAACATTTGCTGATATAATTCCACACCGATCTCGCGTATATGCCCGGATTGTGCATCCCCAAGCAAATTCCCGGCCCCTCTGATATCCATATCATAGGAGGCAAGCTGGAAACCGGAGCCTAACGTATCCAGCGTCTCCATAACTTCAAGTCTTTTTTGTGCGTTTTGTGTTAGAACCTTATCTGGCTGATAAGTGAGATAAGCATAAGCACGTTGTTTTGAGCGCCCTATCCTACCACGAATTTGATAAAGCTGTGATAAGCCGAACATATCTGCCCGGTGAATAATCATTGTGTTCGCACTTGGTATATCAATTCCACTCTCAATGATATTTGTTGCAAGAAGGATGTTATACTGACCGTCATAAAAGGCACTCATCCGGTCTTCTAATTCAGTAGCACTCATTTGACCATGTGCTTCTATAAAGTTCACTTCAGGCACTATTTCACGCAGCATCTCTGCAACTTCTTTTATATCCTTAATTCGCGGAACAACGTAAAAACTCTGCCCTCCACGATAAAATTCACGCAGCAATGCATCTCTGATAACCACAATATCCACAGGCATTACAAACGTACGAATAGCCAAACGGTCAACAGGCGGTGTTGTAATTAAGCTCATTTCTTTTACGCCCGTCAAAGACATTTGCAATGTGCGCGGAATTGGCGTTGCAGTAAGCGTAAGAACATGCACCGTACTTTTTAGCTCTTTCAGACGTTCCTTTTGCTTCACACCAAAACGTTGTTCTTCATCAACAATAAGCAAACCTATATCTGCAAACTTAATTGATTTTGCAAAAAGAGCATGTGTGCCTATTACAATTTGCACAGAACCATCTGCCAAGCCTTCTTTAGTACGTTTCGCGTCACACGCAGAAACCATGCGAGAAAGTTGCTCAATCCGTATTCCAGTTCCCTCAAAACGTTTTATAAAGTTTTTGTAATGCTGTCGTGCCAACAATGTTGTAGGGACAACCAGAGCAACTTGCGCCCCTGACATCGCTGCAACATATGCAGCACGTAATGCTACTTCTGTTTTACCAAAGCCAACATCGCCGCAAACTAAATGGTCCATTGGATAACTGCCCGCCATATCTTCCAGCACAGCATTAATAGAACGCTCTTGATCTTCGGTTTCTTCGTATGGGAAACGAGACACAAACTCATTATATAAACCTTCACCAACTTTTAATGTTTGCGCTTTTTTAAGTTGACGCGCAGCAGCAATGCCCAAAAGCTTATCTGCTATCTCCATTAAATTCTTTTTTGCACGTACCTTGCGAGCTTGCCACCCTGTCCCGCCTAGTTTATCCAGTTGTGCAATATTATCATCGGAACCAAAACGTGAAAGAACATCAAGATTAACAACAGGAACGTACAGCTTATCACCTCCAGCATATTCTATCTTCAAGCAATCATTAACGATACCCACAGCGCGAATAGTTTCAAGCGCAATAAACCGGCCAATTCCGTGATCTATATGCACGACAAGGTTTCCCTCACTAAGAGAAGAAACTTCCGTCAGAAAATTATCTGCTTTACGATTTTTACGCACTTTCCGCGCAAGACGATCACCGAGAATATCCTGCTCTGAAATAAACGCAACGTCCTTATCCTTAAATCCTTTTTCAAGAGGAATAACGCATAGACCTACTTCACCAGACTTTAGCGTCTTCGCGTCTTTAAAATACGCAACATCCTTAAAAGCTGTTATGCCAGCTATTTCCATTAACCCACGCAGCCGCACTTTCGAACCTTCACTATACGCCGCAATAAAAACGCTAATACCTTGCCCTTGCAACTTGAGTATATGGGTTTTCAATTCTGCAAAAACATCACCATCTTGCAATGCGCGTACATCTGAGAAATTTCTACCGCTACGTGCATTATTGTCTATTCCTTCAGCCTCTTCCGGTGCATCAAACGGAGCTAGGCATATTACATTTTGCGCAAGAATATTCCACTCATCTTCAGTTAAAAATAATTTTTGCAGCTCGATTGGATGATAGATGCTTCCAATATTTTGCTGCTTTTTATTAGTTTCCACCGCTCCTTTTGTAAGAATTTTTCGTGCTTTATAAAAATCGAGCGTCTGATCTCTACGCTCTGTGTACGCATCAGGGACATGGAAATCACATGTAACTTTGGTCAATCCCGTATAGTCAAACAACGTGTTCATTTTTTCATGAAATAAAGGAAGCCAATGTTCCATCCCATTATAACGACGGCCTTCGCTAACAGCATTATATAACGGATCATCTTTTTGTTGCACACCAAAAGCTTCGCGATATCCCGCACGAAAACGTGCAATAGATTTTTCATCCAGAAAAAATTCCTGAACCGGCTGTAGTGAAAATTCTTTAAGAGTTTTTTTTGTGCGCTGACTTAATGAATCAAATGTTTTTATGCTTTCTATTTCATCTTCCAAAAAATCAACGCGAAGAGGGTCTTTATATCCTGCGGGATATAAATCGATAAGCCCTCCACGTACAGCAAAATCGCCGGGTTCTCGCACGGTATCGCTGCGAACATATCCGTTCTGAGAAAGATATCGAGTTAAATACTGAACATCTATTCTCTCACCTATTTTTGCATTAAAGCTTGCACCCTCCAAAACATCTTTTGGCATTACACGCTGCAATGCTGCGTTTATACTCGTTAGCACAATACGCGGGTAACGTTTCTTTTCATTTTGCCACGCATTAATCACACATAGCGCGGCAACACGCTGTGCAACAATATCGATATGCGGAGAAACCCGGTCATATGGCAGACAATCCCATGCCGGAAAAATTATTACTTTTACGTCTGTCGCATAAAATTCCAGCAGTTTTTTTAGTGTATCAATACGCGAATCATCAAGTGCAATATGAACCAGAATTTTATCCTCTGGCATAATCTCGCGTGCTATATTTGCCAAAACGCAGGCATCCGCACCTTCCGGTACACCATAAATATATGTATCAGGTTTTAGTTGATTCTGCTCTTCGCCCGCTGTATCGTGCACCACAATAAATGTCCTTCTAGCCAGTATCTATACATTTGTTTATTACTAATGACTGGCTTTTTATATATATTTTTCACGCTATTTCAAGAGGCTGATAAGAAATGAGTGCGGATAGTTCTTTATGTACTAATGATAAAACCGTAGCGAATAAGGCATTATTAAAAAACGCCGTTCACGAGAACAAAGCTATCTCAAAAAGAGGAATACAAGAACGTATATTTACCGCTGTATTCAGCGGTTTTGTTTATCCTCAAATCTGGGAAGATCCTGAAGTTGACATTCCAGCTTTGAAAATCAATGAGCATTCCCACATTATGTCCATTTGCTCCGGTGGATGTAACATATTGAATTATCTAACAGAATCTCCGGCTAGTGTTACAGCTATTGATCTAAATCCCGCGCATGTTGCTTTGGGACGGCTAAAAATAGCAGCTCTGAAACACTTACCGGATTATGAAAGCTTCTTTTTGTTTTTCGGCTGTGCCGATAATCCTGAGAATATAACAAATTATGACACGTACATAGCCCCTCATCTAGATAAATTTTCCCGCGATTATTGGGAGAAAAGAGTTGTCCAACATGGCCGGCGAATCAATATGTTTAAGAAAAACATATATCGATATGGCATGTTAGGTAAATTCATCGGCATGGTTCACCATATTGCCAAATTATACGGGCAAGATCCACGCGATATCTTGAAAGCGGAAACCATTGAAGAACAACGGGAAATCTTTGAACGTACGCTTGCTCCACTCTTTGATAAAAAGTTTGTAAAAATGATGTGCGGCAAACCTGAATCTTTGTATGGATTGGGTATCCCTCCTGCTCAATTTGACGATTTGAATAAGTCTGCACACGGAAATATGGCCTCCTTATTAAAAGCACGGCTAGAGCGCATGGCTTGCCAATTCCCAATTAAAGATAATTACTTTGCGTGGCAAGCTTTTAACCGTGGCTATGATAGAGAAAAACGTGTTGCTGTACCACGTTATTTAAAAGAAGAAAATTACGAGAAACTCAAAGCTAATGCGGATAAATCACGGGTTCTACATTCAACAATCACAGAGTTTCTAGACTCCCAAAAACCTAAAAGCCTTGATCGTTTCGTCTTTTTGGATGCACAAGACTGGATGAATGATACGCAGCTTAACGAATTATGGGCCGCTGTTTTACGAGCCGCTAATGACGAAGCGCGAGTCGTCTTTCGTACAGCTGGTGAAGACAGCCCGCTGACAGCGGCTTTGAGCAAAGATATCCTTAATGCTTGGGATTATGATCCTTCTCTTGCACCTATACATAATGAGCAAGACCGTTCTTCTATTTATGGTGGTTTTCACACTTATGTATTAAAGCCGCATAACTAATTTGCTGGAAAAAATATGTCCTTATCTTATCACCCTTCCTCTGAAAGCGAGGCTAAGACAAAAGCAAGCATGGATAATATGTATCGCTGGACACGTCATGTTTATGATCTCAGCCGGAAATATTATCTTTTAGGCCGTGACCAAATGATAGAACAGCTTGATATCAAGTCCGGTGAAAATGTTTGTGAAGTTGGCTGCGGGACAGCACGAAATTTGATTAAGATCGCCCGTAAATACCCTGAAGGGGTCTATTATGGGCTAGATGCCTCTGATGAAATGCTAAAGACAGCACAGACTAACTTGCAAACAACGCAAATGAATAACAAAATCACATTAAAACAAGCTTACTCTCAATCATTTGATCCTAAAGAACTTTTCAGTTTGAAAGAGCCTTTAGACAAGATTGTGTTTTCTTATGCGCTTTCTATCATCCCGCCATGGACAAAATCGCTAGATCATGCACTGGATATTCTTCCTTCCGGTGGACAAATCCATATTGTTGATTTTGGGGCACAAGATAAATTACCGGCACTCTTTCGAAAATTCTTGTTCTGGTGGCTAAAGATTTTTCACGTTTATTATAAACCGGAGATTCTTTCCTATCTTAACCGCATGGATGTTGAGAAAAAAGGGTCATTAGAGGTTCA